>JAZOQF010000001.1:0-8190 GCA_045655905.1 Acutalibacteraceae bacterium
TATATTAGCGAAGTGGAGAGAGAAGCAATAAATATTTCTGCTTTAAACGATTTCTTTAACAGCGAAATTTTTAAACGTATGATAAATTCTTCCTCTTTGCACAGAGAAATGAGATTTTTAACTGAGTTACCTGCGAAAAGAATTGATCCTACACTTAGCGATGAATTCATAGATGAGACGATTATCGTTCAAGGTGCTGTGGATGTTTGCTTTGTCGAAGATGATTCGGTTGTGATTTTGGATTTCAAAACCGACCGCACCGATAACCCCGATATGCTTGTGAAAGCTTATGGAGAACAGTTAAATATTTATGCTGCGGCCTGTGAAAAGATTTTCAACAAACCTGTTAAAGAAAAGGTAATTTACTCATTTTCACTCGGTAAAGAAATTCCGATTAAATAATACTTAAAAAGCCGCTTTCAAAGCGGCTTTTAGGTTGTGTATTTGTTGACAATTTGGAAAATTTTGAGTATAATGTAGCATAGCAAACTCGATAAAAGGAGAGAATCTTAAATGACAGCAGCATTTAAGAATATACCAAATTTCATAACTGTTTTGCGAATGATTGGCACAGTGACTTTGCTTTTCACAAAGCCTTTGTCAGTTTCGTTTTTTGTAGTTTATGCACTCACAGGTGTGACTGATGTACTTGATGGTTTTATTGCGAGAAAATTAAAAATCACAAGCGAAACGGGAGCAAAACTTGATAGCATTGCAGATTTAATTTTTTATGCTGTGATGTTCATAATGATTATGCCGTTTTTGTGGAAAATACTTCCAACTGCTATGTGGTACGGTGTGACCTTGGTTCTAATTTTTAGATTATCGGCATATCTAACAGCGGCAATTAGATTTAAAAGATTTGCGGCAACTCATTCATTCCTCAATAAAATAACAGGTGCTTTGGTTTTTGTGATTCCGTTTATTATTTTATTTGATTTTTTTGTGCCGATTTGTTGGGTTGTTTGTGTTGTTAGTGGTATTGGTTCTTTTTCAGAGTTAATTAAATATTTAACATTAAAAAAGGTCTCCTAAAAAGGAGACCTTTAAATTTTTGGTAGTCTTGCATATAACTTAGTATTTTCATAAACAATTTCTGCAAGCCAATCGTTGATACATTCGCCCTTGATTCGCCATTGCCAGTTTTCGCCAACGGAAGATGGAGAATTGATTCGAGCCTCGGAACCTAAGCCTACAATATCCTGCATCATTAGTATGCAAGTATCTGCTACCGACATTAAGGCAGATTTCATCATTGCCCAGTTAAATCCGTTATCATTAAAGTAGTTTAAATACTGCTTTGCTGTTTCGACTTCTAAGCTGTTAGCAGATTTTAACCAACCCAGAATAGTGTCATTGTCGTGTGTGCCCGTATAAACCACGCAATTTTCATCCAAATTGTGGGGGAGATAATCGCTGTCTAACTCGGGCGAGAATGCAAACTGTAAGACCTTCATTCCGGGGAAACCGGTATTCTCAAGCATTTTATGTACTTCTTCGGTTAAAAAACCTAAGTTTTCGGCAATAATAGGAAGATTTCCGCCAAATTCTTTTTTTAGAGAATTAAATAAATCCATATTAGGCCCCTTGACCCATTTGCCATTTTTAGCGTTTTCATCACCAAAGGGGATTGTGTAATAAGCTTCAAAGGCTCTGAAATGGTCGATTCGTACAATATCGTATCTATTTAATGCATTGCCGAGATAGTTTTTCCACCAACCATAATTGTCGTTTTTCATAAATTCCCAGTCGTATATTGGGTTACCCCATAACTGACCTTCATCAGAAAATGCATCAGGTGGGCATCCGGCAACAACGGTAGGCTCAAGCATTTCATTTAACAAGAACTGTTTTGGATTTGACCAAACATCAGCAGAATCAAATGCTACATAAATTGGAATATCGCCGATGATGGAAATTCCTTTTTTGTTGGCGTAACTTTTAAGAGATTTCCATTGTTCATTAAATTTGAACTGCAAATATTTATAAAAGTTTATGTTGTCTGATAATTGGTCTTTAGCAAGGCTTATTGCAAAAGGCTCACGCTCTTTTAAAGCATCTTCCCAGGTTTCCCAAGCAGCATCGCCGTGTACGTTTTTAAGTGCCATAAAAAGCGCATAATCTTCTAACCAAAAACTGTTATCATTGGTGAATTGTATGTAATCGCTATTTGTTTTAAATCTATTAAAACTGAGACGCAAAAGTTCGAGACGGTTTTCATAAAGTTTTCCGTAGTTAACACGCTCATTGTTATCACCAAAATCAAAAGAATCGGCTTCTTGCCGTTTTAAAAGCCCTTCATTTATCAGTTCTTCGATATCAATAAAATATGGGTTGCCTGCAAAAGAAGAAAAAGATTGATAAGGCGAGTCACCATAGTTAGTGGGATTCAAAGGAAGAATTTGCCAGTACGTCTGACCGGCTTTTTCTAAAAAATCTACAAATCTAAAGGCTTCTTTGCCGAGCGTTCCGATGCCATATTTTGAAGACAAGGAAAAAATTGGCATTAAAATTCCGCAAGTTCGCATAAAAATTCCTCAACAACAATTATAGTATTTTAATTATAACATAAAAATAAATATTTTCAAACATTATCATTTAGTACTTTTTGGAAAAATAAAAAATCGGTGCAAAAGCACCGATTTTTTTTAGTTTAGTTTTACATTAATCCAAAGATTTTCGTAGTAACTTCTAATTTCAGGGTCTAAATCGTGGTAGTACTGAGTGTTCTTTTTGATTGTGGCATCTGGATATAATATCGGGTCATTCTTAAATGAGTAATTATCATTTTCAATAACCGATGTGTTAGGGGATGCGTAGCAGATATATTCGGCATTTGCAAGGGCAACCTCAGGCTCTAACAAGAAGTTGATATACATCATTGCAGCTTCATAGTTTTGTGAGGTTTTTGGCACACAAATCGAGTCGACGAAAATGTTAGTGCCTTCTTTTGGATAAACAAATTCTAAATCGTCATTTGCTTGCTTCATAATGTAGAAATCGCCCGCATAATACGGTGTCAATGCAGCGTTACCCGATTCCATTTTGTTAAATACCTCATCCATTACACGAGCTTGTAAAACCGAGTTTTGTGCCTTGAGTTTCTCTGCGGCCTTATTCCAATCGGATTTGTTGTTGCTGTTAACATCTAATCCTAAAGCGAATTGTGCAATGGCAAATGCGTCACGGGAATTGTTAAAGGTAAGAATATTTCCTTTGTACCTTTGGTCGAATAAAGCCTCCCAACTGTCAGGGGCTTCATTTACCATAGTTTTATTGTAAATGAGGCCAACCATACCGACATTATAAGGAACGGTGTACGCATTTTTTGGGTCGAAATACAAATCTTTATATTCATCAGCGATGTAGTGATAGTTAGTGATCTCTGAAAAATCCAATTTTAAAAGCAAGTCTTCATTAAGCATTCGCTGAATCATATAATCAGATGGAATTATAATGTCATAAGCAGAGGATGCGGCTTTGATTTTAGCATACATTTCCTCGTTGCTTTCGTAATTAGTATAGTTTACCTTTATTCCTGTCAACTTTTCAAAAGCAGAATTAACATCAAGTGAATTATCTTCACCTAAAGAAATATATTCACCCCAGTTGTAAACGTTCAGGGTTGTTCCTGCTAAATCTCTGCTGTAAGTTCCTTCAACCTGAATGTTGGTGTTTTTGAATTTGCGACTAATTATCGAAACGCCTACCATACTACCGGCAATGGCAATACAAACTAAAATTGAAATTGCTTTGATAAACTTTTGTTTAAGTCTGGATCTTTTATTTTCACTTCTTGAAAGGTTTACCAAAATAAGTAATACCAAAACGGTTAAAAAGATAATAGTGGAAAGAGCATACATAGTAGGCTTAACCGTCTTTTTGGTCATGGAATAAATTCTTATCGGCAAGGTTTGGAAAGCAGGACCTGAAGTGAAATAACTGATTACAAAATCATCTAAAGATAGGGTGAATGACATTATAAAACCTGAAAAAATTCCGGGGTAAATAGAGGGTAAAATAACCTTGCAAAAAGCTTTGAATGGGGTGCAGCCCAAATCTTCTGCCGCTTCTGATAAATGTATATCGGTTTGCCTAAGCTTCGGCATAACGTTAAGTATTACATAAGGCAGATTAAAGGTGATATGGGCACAAAGAATAGTACCAAATCCTAAAGCTTCCTTTTTACCGATGATGCTTGCCATAAATACAAACAACAGCATAAGCGAAACACCGGTTACGATTTCAGGGGTCATCATTGGAATGTTGGTGATAGTTGTAAGGGTGGTTTTAAGAGCTTTGCTCTTCATTTTGAATATACCCACAGTAGCTACTGTACCTAAAATTGTAGCAATAACGGCTGAAAGTATTGCCAAAATCAAGGTGTTTTGCAAAGCTAAAATAGATTCACTATCATATAAAAGTTGTTCATACCATTTTAAAGAAAAACCTGTGAAGACAGAGGTGCTTTTTGAACTGTTGAATGAGAAAAATGTCATCACTAACAAAGGTGCATATAAGAATATGAGCATGAGTGAGATGAAGAAATTACGTAATACTCTCATATTATCATACCTCCATCATCTGAATCACCAAAACGATTCATTATAGCGATACTTATAATGATGAAAATCATAAGCACAAGGGACATTGCAGCACCAAGCGGATAATTTGGTATTTTAAACTGAGTTTCGATTATATCGCCTGCCAACACAACCATACCATTACCGAGCTTTTGAGAAATATAAAAGGTACTGATTGAGGGAACGAATACCATTGTGATACCCGATAAAACACCGGGTATGCTCAAGGGCAGAACAACCCTTTTAATCTTTGAAAAGGCATTTGAACCTAAATCTTCGGCAGCTTCCAATAGGGAATGGTCGATTTTAGAAATAGTGGTATAAATGGGTAAAATCATATAAGGGATAAAATCGTAAACCATACCTAAAATAACGGCTCCGGGGGTACCCATAAACTTAACGCTTTCAAATCCTAAAAGATTTAAAATGCGGTTTAAAACGCCGTTATTGTCAAGAATTACTGTCCAAGAATAGGTCTTGATGAGCAAGTTCATCCACATTGGAAGCATAACAAGAAGTACCATCATTTTTTGTGAGTTGATGGATACTTTTGTTAGAAAATATGCAAAAGGATAGGAAAGTACTAAGCATATAGCAGTAGCGATTAAAGCGTAAATTACAGATGTGACAAATACGCCTTTATAAATTCCTAATTCGTAAATATTTTGTAGTGTGAATCCGCCGTTTCCATCAGAAAACGTGTAATACAAAACGATAAACAGGGGTACAATTATAAAAATTGCAGACCATACAATGCAAGGCAGATTCAACATCTTTTTTGAAAAAGATGAGTTCATTCTGCATTACCCTCCGACATCTCGTTCATTTCGTACATTTCTTCACTGTAGGTTGAGTAGTCGCCGTATAGACCCGAATACTCAGATTTTTTCATAATATGAATTGCGTCAGGCTCGATATAAAGTCCTACTTTGTCGTCAACAAAATGTTCGTCGGTGGTTTGTATCATCCATTTGAAACCGCCGATATCAACAATGATTTCATAGTGAACACCAAGGAAAGCTACCGATGTTACAATTCCTGTTAAATGGCCTTTTCCAACCGGTACAATATCAACATCTTCGGGACGCACAACAACGTCAACAAGCTCGTTCTTATCAAAACCTTTATCAAGACAGTCGAATTTGTTGCCTGAAAATTCAACGTAGTAGTCTTTAAGCATCTTGCCGTCAAGTATATTTGATTCACCTATAAAATCAGCCACAAAAGCGTTTTCAGGCTCGTTATAAATATCCTGAGGTGTGCCGATTTGCTGAATTTTACCGCCATCCATAACGATAACCCTGTCAGACATTGTAAGGGCTTCTTCTTGGTCGTGGGTTACAAATATAAAGGTGATTCCAAGCTGTTGCTGAATTTTCTTGAGTTCTTTTTGCATATCCTTGCGAAGCTTCAAGTCCAAGGCGGCTAACGGCTCATCAAGTAGCAAAACACGGGGATGATTTGCAATAGCACGTGCAATAGCAACACGTTGCTGCTGACCACCTGAAAGGGTATCAATACTGCGATTTTCAAGTCCCGATAAATTAACTAATTCCAACATTTCATTAACACGGGCTTTTATTTCGTTTTCTTTCATCTTTTTAACTCTAAGACCAAAGGCAATGTTTTCGTAAACATTAAGGTGGGGGAATAGGGCATAACGTTGAAAAATGGTGTTAACCTGACGCTTGTGGGCAGGAACATCATTTATCTTTTGGTTATCAAATATTATATCACCCTCGTCAGGTTGTAAAAATCCTGCAATTAGTCTGAGGGTTGTTGTTTTTCCGCATCCCGAAGGCCCTAAAAAGGTGATAAATTCCTTATCTTTAATATCGAGACTGATGCCTTTTAGAATCTGTTCATCATCAAAGCTTACGGATATATTTTTAAGCTCCACGATATTTCCTTTGTTCAACTGAAAACAACCCCTTTTTGGTCAAAAAATCAGGTCGAATTTGTACAAAAACAACCAGTATAAAATATATAGCAAAATTCATTAAATGTCAAGAAATTTTAAAGAAAATTCAACATAAATCAGCAAATTCACAACGTAAATTATGTAAAACTTTAAAATGCTCGTTTTTTCTCCAAAATACTCCTGAATTCTCGATTTTTGTTTTGCTATAATATTTATTGTTCGAATTTAGATAAAAATGCAAAAAACTTGTTGCCGAAAAGGCCTATATATGATATAATAAATAAAATTATACTTATATTGGATTATTATGCTTTGGTGGTGATTTTGTGAGGATTTTAGGCATCGACCCCGGATATGCAATTGTAGGTTACGGAATAGTTGACAGTAACGGTTACAAATTCGATGTTGTAGGCTTTGGTGCTATCACTACTCCGGCAAAAATGCCATTCCCGAAAAGACTCAAAGCAATTTATGATGATATGCTTACAATAATCAAAAAATACAAACCCGATGAGTTATCGATTGAACGGCTGTATTTTAACACAAACACAACTACTGCCATTGATGTTGCGCAAGCAAGAGGTGTTATAATTTTAGCGGCCCAGAGTTGCGGTTTAAAAATAAATGAATACACACCGTTGCAAGTAAAACAAGCAGTAACCGGTTACGGCAAGGCAGAAAAATTTCAGGTTATGGAAATGGTAAAGAGCCTTTTGTCATTAAAATCGGTTCCAAAGCCTGATGATACAGCAGACGCTTTAGCATTGGCTGTCTGTCATGGGCATTGTGCAGGCTCGGGAGTTTCTAAAATTATCAGTAAGGAGCAAATTAAATGATAGCTACACTAAGAGGAAATTTAATATACACCGACGCTAACTCCTTAATAGTTGAGTGTGGTGGTGTAGGTTTTAAATGTGCTACAACAACTGCAACTTTGGCCTCATTTTCTGATTTGGGACAAGAGGTCTTCCTTTATACCTATCTTGCAGTACGAGAAGATGCTATGGATTTGTTTGGCTTTTCAACTGTTGAAGAAATGGAAGCCTTTAAAATGATAATTTCGGTAAACGGAGTGGGACCAAAAATCGGAATTGCATTACTTTCGGAGTTTACACCGAATCAGTTATTTTTGTATATTAGCTCAAATGATTCAAGAGCATTAACCTCTGCGAGCGGTGTAGGAATAAAATTAGCTCAAAGAATTGTTTTGGAATTAAAGGACAAGGTCGAAAAGGTAGGCTATGTGTCCGTTGCAGACCTTAAGCCTATTGCTAAACCTAAAAAGTCCACAGCCGATGAAGCAATAGCTGCCCTAATGGCTTTAGGCTATAACAAGGGTGAGGCTTCTTTGGCGGTTGGAAAAATCGAGGAAGATTTACCGACAGATGCACTTATTAAACAAGCACTTAAATTGCTTTCAAGGGGGTTGTAAACTATGATAGAGCAAGAAATGGATTTTGAAAACAGAATAGTTTCTCCTGATTACAGCTTTACCGAGGATGAGGCTGAGTTAAGCCTTAGACCTAAAACACTTGACGAGTACATCGGTCAGGATAAAGCAAAGGACAACCTTAGGATTTATATTACTGCCGCAAAGCAGCGAAAGGAAAGCCTTGACCACTGTTTGCTTTACGGTCCTCCCGGACTTGGAAAGACTACGCTTTCAGGTATTATTGCAAGGGAGCT
>JAZOQF010000002.1:0-3271 GCA_045655905.1 Acutalibacteraceae bacterium
CTAAAATCTGCGCCATTCGTACTGAACTAACCCCGATCTTCTCCGCCACAAAACTCATTTTGATTCCGTGGCTTTTCAGGTAGTCCTTTATTCGTATTCCTACCATTACACCCCTTTCCACTACGATATTTTCGTAGTTTATTTTTATAGTTTAGCGGGTGCGCCTCACCCTCTCGGTGTCGATTCACGATACTCTTTGTTTCTATCGCCCGCGCCTTGGTGTCAGTGCCTGCACCGATTATCACCCTATCGGAAAAGCGTTATACTCCGTTCTCTCGTTGGCTTCTCACCCGCTTGCTACGAATTTTTCGTAGCTCATGTCTATATAATAGCTACGATTTTTTCGTATGTCAATACTTTTTTTATATTTTTCTACATTTTTTTCGTATATGGGATATAATATGTGCATAGGAGGGCGAGAAAATGGCAGATAATATTGATTATATGATACGAACTAACGTAATGAACATTCTTATTGAGTGCAGGCATGAAAAGGCCATAACGCAGGCCGAACTTGCAAAAGCTATGCACTTGAAACCCACGACTATCGCGTCATGGGAGCAAGGAAAATCTTTGCCGAACATTCAAACACTTTACCGACTGGCAAATTATTACAATAAAACAATCGGTTATATGTACGGGGAAAAAGAAAATGGCTAATGCGAGAAAACTTCCGTCGGGTGCATGGCAAACAAGGGCAACCAAAGTTATAAACGGCGAAAAGGTCACAAAGTCCTTTACTGTGAATCCGAAACAATGTAAAGGCGATTCACGGAAAGCTAAAGCGCAAAGTGAATTACTGGCCCGTGAATGGGTGCTAGAAACCGAGGCCCAACAGATATACGGCGTGACAGTTAAAACGGCCCTGATTCAATACATACATGACCGCGAAAAGGTCCTTTCACCTAGCACAATAACAAATTATAGGCGTCTTTTGCCCCTTTTTGCCCCTTTAGAGGATATTTATATATCAGATTTAAAAACAGCCCAAATTCAGGCCTTAATAAACGAATGGGCCTATTCTGTAAAGACTAAGACTATTCAAAACCGAATCAGCTTTCTTTTGTCGGCCCTTGATTACATGGAATGTGATAAAAAGTTTCGGCTTCGTTATCCGCAGAAATCGGCAAAGGTAATAACCGCGCCTGACATTAGCGAAGTAAAACGGCTTTTGGATAATGCCCCGAAAGACTTTTTGCCTGTTCTTTATCTTGCCGCCTTTGGTGCTATGCGTAGAGGCGAAATTTCGGCCCTAAAACAGAAAGACATTTCGCGGGCGACAAACACTATTAAAGTTCACGCAGATTTCGTTTTAAATGGCAAATTTTACGTTTTCAAGGCATATACAAAGACGGGTCAGGCGGGCGTCATTCAGTTGCCAAAATTTGTTATTGATTCGTTGCCATTTTCCGAAGACCAAGAAGCCTTTGTTTTTAACATGAACCCTAATGTCATTTCGCACCGATTCGACAAGCTGAAAAAAAAGATTGATTTCCCGTATAACTTTCATAGCCTCCGCCACTTCGCCGCCTCATTTCGTAGTGACTTGCAAATCCCCCGAAAATATATCGAGGAAGTCGGCAGATGGAAAAACAATTCTTCGGTCCTGCAAAGAGTGTATGATAATGCACTGGAAACCAACCGCAGGAAATATAATCAAGTGGTAAACGATTTTATAGAATCAGAATTCCAATAAAAAAAGACCCTTAACGGGTCTTTTTTATGTCCTGCCTTATCAGGGCCTTTATATATCCCTGCATATTGTCAACGCTTGAAAGTTTCTCTAAAACGTCTGCGTCCGATTCCTTGTTTAGCTTTAATGTCAGGACCTTGAATTTTTCCCTGCTCCTGCGTGAATATTCTCTAGTTGCTTTCTTCTGTGCTTCGGTTGTCATGCTCCTGCCCTCCTTCCTGCCTTGTAATCACTCTATCTTCACCTTGCAACCACACTTTGAACAATAACATATATTGCTATCATCATCAAAATGAAGTCGGGTTTTACAATCTGGACATTTAAAAACTGGAATAATAAAACCCATTGATGTAATTTTCGCGTCAACATAAGCCTCTTTTGCTTCTTTTTGGTTGTTTGTTATCTTTTTTGCCATTTTTTATTCCTCGCTTTCTTTTGCTGATATTTTTAAATTATCATAAATCACTGGTTTATATTCGCCCGTTTCACTATCAAAATATAGCACTTCTTCCCCTGCGTCATGTTCGCCAAGTATTGATATTAGTTCTGATACTGTCATTTATTTCACCCCCTTTAGATTTATAAGAATCATCTTGCCAAAAAGATTTATACATATTGCCTTGTTGCCCCTGATAATTTCAAACTTCTTTTCCATGAAATCACTCTTTGATGTTGTTATTTTCATTTCCTGCCCTCCTCAATTCTGTTCGCCTTATCGCTTCTTCTACTGTCATGCAATTTATCATTTTTGCTTTACAATTAGGACATATTTCAGTTGGCTCTAATTGATATGTGTCGCAATTATCGCATTTGTAACAACCATGTAGTTCGTCACCATATAGCTCCCATATTGCAGTAACTTCTTTCATTTCTCTGCCTCCTTCACGAACTTGTCTGTGGTTTCAAGTGCTATCTTGTAAATTGCTTTTATATCCTCTTTGGTTGCGCCCAGTGCCATGAGTTTTAAATACATTTCATGTAATTCGTTCATTCCTGCCCCTCCTTAAAATTCGATTCTTCTATCAACTTCGATTATCTGCTTTACATAATCTTTAACTTCTGCAAAGTTCCAACCGCCTATACTTCTTGTAAAACCATCTTCGAACTGGATAACTACTGAATAACGATTGAACTCTTTGTATGCGTCTGTTATATATTTCTGATGTTTCTTTGGAAATTTGTCTTTTATATTTACGTTTGCCATTTCATTTCCTCCTTGTGTGTTCCTCTCTTGATAATATAAGTATATACCCATACACACATATATGTCAATACCCATTTTGAAATTAATCCAACTTTTATGCCAACTTTTTTTATTAAAATCTGATTTTCTGCCGTTATAATCTAACGAAAAGAATCATTTATTGCACTAAAAAAAGCCAGTAACCACGCGGAATTGTTTAATAATTCCCGTAATTACTGGCTTTTATCCAAATCATATATTTACGTGTTCGATTCCCGTCGCTTGCTTCATTGAATGCCGCATAAACACGGGATTTCTAAAATTTCGTTACAACTTTTATTGCAACTTTTCCAAGGTCAAAGGGCCGCAGATTCCGTCGCAGAATACTTTCTGAA
>JAZOQF010000003.1:0-6117 GCA_045655905.1 Acutalibacteraceae bacterium
TCCTCGATTTCCTGTTTAATTCTGTCAGGCTCGGCAGATGGCAGGTCAATTTTATTGATTACAGGTAAAATTTCAAGACCATGGTCAACAGCCAAATATGTGTTTGCCAAAGTTTGAGCCTCTATACCCTGAGACGCATCAACAACAAGCACAGCACCTTCACAAGCCGCAAGTGAACGGGAAACCTCATAATTAAAGTCAACGTGTCCGGGAGTGTCAATTAAATTGAGTTCATATTCCTTGCCGTCTTTAGCAGTATGGTAAAGTGTTACAGCGTGGGCTTTGATAGTGATTCCTCGTTCCCTCTCAAGGTCCATACTGTCTAAAATCTGTTCCTCCATATCACGCTGAGAAACAGACTGGGTAAGTTCCAACATTCTGTCCGCTAAGGTGGATTTTCCGTGGTCAATATGAGCTACAATACAAAAATTTCTAATTCTTTCTATATCAAAGGACATATGCTCCCCCTAAAGTAAAAATAATCTTTAATATTATATCACATCGCCCTTAATAATGCAAACAATTTTAAAAGAAAAAAGACAGTTAAACTGCCTTTTTCTCTTCAAAAATCGGTATTATATTTTCGTTTTGGGCAAGAGTTATATTTTCTTCCCCTATAATCGTCCAACCCACGCCTTGCAGTTTATGAAAATTAGTGCAAATTTTAAAACTCAAGACATTTCTATCGTCAAATCTATAAGCGATAAAATCAGGCTTTGTTAAAAAGTTTGTCAAAAGCCACGTCATAATAATTTTTAATATTAAAGGATGCTTTCGGCTTTTACTTTTAAAGTAATTTTGCGAAAGCTGACCCCTAATAATTTGTGGGCAATACAACCTAAACCATCTAACACACCTTGGGTCAAAACTTTCAATACAGTATTTGCCTTTATAATTTTTCAGCAAATATGCAGTATTAAGACATAGCTTTTGATAATTTTTATTTGTAGATTTCAGTTCTATAATTAGTGGATATTTTCCGTCATAAAGGTCTAAAACCTCTTTCAAGGTTGGGATTTTTTCTGTCGTACCTTCTAAATGGTAATTGTTTAAATCTTTAAGTGTCAAATCCTCAATGTTAATATCTGCGTTTGCTGTGCGTTTAAGAGAATGGTCGTGTATTACCGCTAACTCACCATCTGCCATAAGATGAACGTCCAACTCGATACCATATCCCCTGTCTAAAGCACGTTTAAATGCCCAAAGACTGTTTTCGGGAACACCGTTACCGTGTAATCCTCTATGAGCAAACCTCGTATTTTTAAAATCTTTAAAATCGGCAAATCCTACTCTACCCGAAATCGCATAAATGTAAAGTAAAATCAAAACTGCTATAACTATTAAAAGATACACCATATCAATCATCCATATCAAAAGCTTCTAATCCTGTTTTTGCCACTATTTTATTATCTCCGTGCTTAACAAAACACATAGTCACAAAAGCAATTCCGACAGCAATAGCCGAATACGGGAAAAGCGCTTTATAGCTTATTTTGTCTAATAGCCATCCCGCAACTATAGGTGTAACAATTTGTGCCGACATACTAAATGTATAGTAAAGTCCTGTAAATTTGCCAACCTTACTGCCCGAGCACATTTCTACTACCATAGGAAAACTGTTCACATTGATAGCGGCCCACGCAATACCCACAAAAGCAAAGAGAACTAACAAGTAAAAACGGAATTCGTGAAAAGCGAGAGTATAAAGAAATGCTGTCAAAAAAGAGAGTGACAAAAGCGCCACACCAAATTTTACGGTTCGCTTTCTTCCAATCTTACTTGCAACAATGCCAGCCGGTATATAGGTGACTATTGCAGCAGCTGTTGCAACCGTAAGGCACATAGAAGCCTCTCCTACTTCCATACCCCACATTTCTTCGGCATATACCGTAAACCAGGTGGTAATTCCATTGTAACCCACATACCAAAAAGCGACAGAAAAAAGGAGGAAAATCAAACTTCTTTTCACGTCTTTAGGCATAATTTCTTCATTTTTGTCAGCGTCTATAACAGAAAGGTTTTCTTCGGGATGTCGCATTTCGTACTCTGCTTGTTCACGGCACAATTTAGGTTCATTCACAAAAAACATAATAATTGCTAATGACACAAGCATTATGCCTGCCACGATAGCAAATATAGGCACATAGCTTATATGCTCTAAACCATCCGTTCTGGCTTTAGAATAAAGAAATGTTGTGATTATAAGATACAACACACCGCCTACTGCGCCCATTAAATTTATAATAGCGTTACCCTTACTTCTAAGCGGTTTAGGTGTGACATCGGGCATCAAAGCAACAGCAGGACTGCGGAATGTACCCATTGCAATCAAAAGCAACGCAAGGTTTATAATGAACAGCAAAATTTTAAAACTGCTTGGGGCTACAAAATAACTGTTATCAAGAATCGGCAATCCCATCATTAGCGCTACTGAAAACAAGGTTCCTGCCAAAATAAATGGTCGGCGCCTGCCTAAAGGGCTTTTGCATCTGTCTGAAAGGCTTCCGAAAAGCGGCAATAAAAACAGTGCTAAAATATTATCAGATGCCATAATAATTCCCGAATAGGTTTTAGCAATATCAAATGTGCCGGTCAATATTTTAGGTATAAGGCTATCGTACATCTGCCAAAATGAGTTAATGGCCAAAAATGCAAAACCAACTAAAATCGTGCGTTTGACATTTAATTTCATAAAATCATCCCTTCTATTTCCTTTTTTTAATAATATCCTATATTTTTTCAATAGTCAACGATATTATTTCCTTAAAACCTTGTTAAATTTATACATTTTAAAAGATAAGATTTATTACTGAACAGATTAAAAAACCGAACAAGGTCGGCAAAACAAAAGAAACCACCGCCCATTTAAAGCTCCCAGATTCCTTTTTCACAGTCAGTACAGTTGTTGAACAAGGCCAATGAAAAAGTGAGAAAACGAGCAAGCAAATCGCAGTTTTTACAGTCCACCCATTTGAAAGCAAAATTTCTCGCATCACCGTTATATCAGGCAACTGAGTAAGACTGTTTTGTGATAGATAGCCCATTAGTATTATAGGAATTACAATTTCGTTTGCAGGAAATCCTAAAATAAATCCTATCAGTATTATGCCATCAAGTCCCATTATCCTGCCTACGGGGTCTAAAAAGTCAGATATTATTTTAAGCAGTGTAACACCATCTACAGTAATATTACTGAGTGCAAATATTGTTAAGGAAGCCGGAACTGCCACCGTTAACGCTCTGCCTAATACAAATATAGTTCTGTCAAAAATACTTCTGATGATTATCTTAATTGTTTGCGGTTTTCTGAATGGCGGCAACTCCATCGTGTAGCCTACCGGCTCCCCTTTTAAAAGTGTGAGGGATAAAACTCTTGTCGCAAGCATACTCATAGCTATTGCAAAAATCAAAACAACCG
The DNA here is from genome assembly GCA_045655905.1 of Acutalibacteraceae bacterium. Taxonomy (GTDB): domain Bacteria; phylum Bacillota; class Clostridia; order Oscillospirales; family Acutalibacteraceae; genus UBA737. The sequence continues at coordinate 3,419 of JAZOQF010000003.1, forward strand.
TTAAAAACAATGCCGACAAAAAGCCTTTATATTTAGCGTCCCCGGCAACTAAAAAAGCCGATATTACAGCGGTAATTGTCGGAAATCTGCCATTACAGGGCACAAAACTGTTAGTCAGCATTGCCAACAACCGCTCCCGTTTAGAATCAATTATTCTGCTACCTGTAACACCAACGGCATTGCAGCCAAGTCCCATACACATTGTAAGTGCCTGTTTACCGCAGCTTTTACATTTCATAAATGATTTATCAAGATTAAAAGCAACCCTTGGAAGATACCCCGCATCCTCCAAAAAGGTAAAAAGAGGAAAAAACATTGCCATTGGAGGCAGCATTACGGCCACCACCCAAAACGGAACACGTAAAACTCCCTCGGTTATAAAATACTGTACTCCCTCACCTATATTAAAATACTCGAAGATTCCCGAAAGGGCTTTTTCAATACTTTCAAAAATAAAGCTTAAACCATCAGAAATGTAATTTGCTCCCGTAACTGTTATCCACAAAATCAAACAAAGAAGCAAAAACATTGTTAAATATCCAGTAAATTTCCCTGTGAAAATTTTATCGAGTTTTCGGTCAAACTTATCATACCCTTTTTTAAATTTCACCGTTTGTTTAGCTATTTCCTCTGCCTTTTTTATATAAGAAAATCTTTCGTCATATAACGAAAAATCCATTCTTTTAAGCGTGGTTTCATTTTTATCTTTCAAATTTTCTTTCATATCATCTAATGCCAGTTTAATTTTCTCCACGCTTTTTTTATTGCGTGCAACCATACCAATTACAGGAACACCAAGTATATCTGACAATTTGTTTAAATCTACACTAATCCCCTTTCTTTTAGCTTCATCCATAAGGTTTACACAAAGAATCACATTAGGACAAATCTCCATTATCTGCAAAACTAAATTCAGATTTCTCTCCAAGCTTGTGGCATCACATACAGCAACAACGATATCTACACCGCCGCATATTAAAAAATCACGGGCAATTTCCTCCTCTTTAGAAAGAGAAAAAAGCGAATATGTCCCCGGTATGTCCACTAATGTATATTTATTTTTCTCACTTTTAAAATACCCCACAGCATTACTAACAGTTTTCCCTGCCCAGTTGCCCGTGTGTTGTTTTAATCCTGTTAACGCATTAAACAATGTACTTTTACCTACATTTGGGTTCCCCGCTACCGCTACTGTTACATTACTCATCTTCATCACCCACCATTATATACGCACTATCTTTATTCCTGATAGCAATAACCGCTCCCCTTATTAAAAATGCTTTCGGGTCACCCTTGGGGCTTACTGCTACACATTTAATGTTTGTGCCTTTAATTATGCCTATATCTAAAAAACGACGGTTTAAGGCACCTTTTGCCAAAACATCTATGACTTTTGCCTCGTCACCCGAATTCAGACTATTTAAAAATTTCATGCTTTATCACCACTACTAAGATATTCAAAAAATAATCAATGGTGAGGCATAAAGCAAACTGCTTTGTCATAGCATTTAAAAGAAAGGCTAAAAGAAAATGGTGATAAAAATGACAAATACAAGCATCTACAGGGACATAGCCGAGCGTACCGGCGGTGATATTTACTTAGGTATTGTAGGACCGGTAAGAACGGGAAAATCCACATTTATTAAGCAATTTATGGATAAACTCGTTTTACCTAATATGTCAGAAGACTATTTAAAAGAGCGAGCCAATGACGAACTGCCACAGTCCTCATCAGGCAGAACAATTATGACCACCGAGCCAAAATTCGTACCCGAAAAGGGTGCACAAATTACGGTTGACGATAACGCAACCTTTAATGTGCGGTTAATCGACTGTGTTGGCTATATCGTGCCAAGTGCTTTAGGTTACATAGAAGGTACCGAGCCGAGAATGGTTATGACTCCTTGGTTTGAAGAACCCGTTCCTTTTAATATGGCGGCAGAAATCGGAACCAGAAAGGTAATTAACGAGCATTCAACTATCGGTCTTGTTATCACAACCGACGGCAGTATAAGTGATATACCACGTGAAGAATACGCCGAAGCCGAAGAACGAGTCGTGGCAGAACTTAAAGCCATAAACAAACCGTTTATTATGCTGCTTAATTGTATGTATCCAAATTCCGATGAATCAAAGGCCTGTGCTAAGGAACTTAGTGAAAAATTCGGTGTTGCAGTTTTGCCCGTCAACTGTCTTGAATTAGATGAAGAAACAATCAAAGAAATCATTTCAAAAATTCTTTATGAGTTCCCTGTTAAAGAAATTTGTATTTCCTACCCAAGATGGATAAATGCCCTACCGTTAGAGCATTGGCTAAGACACGATATTACCGAAAAAATAAGGATTAGTGCCGAAAAAGTTAAGGTACTGCGTGATATAGAAGATTTTAGCAAATCCTTTGCAAAAGGTGACAATATAAATTATGCCACCGTAAATTCCATGAATTTAGGTCAAGGCTCAGCCAATATAGAACTGCACATCAAAAACTCGCTGTTCTATAAAATTATTTGCGAAACAACCGGACTTGAAATTAACGATGAACAAGAATTGATGGAAAACATTTCAGAGCTCGCCGCAATGCGAAAAGAATATTCAAGAGTTAAGGACGCGCTTGAAGAGGTTGAGGCTACAGGCTACGGAATAATTATGCCCGACACAGACGAACTAAAATTAGAAGAGCCTGAAATCGTAAAACAAGG
>JAZOQF010000004.1:0-4577 GCA_045655905.1 Acutalibacteraceae bacterium
GGATGACACTTTGAACAAATATCCAAACGAATGTCCTTTTTAGTAGAACTGGTTTCAAACTCTGCACCACATGCACATTTAACTGTTACCTTTTCATACTGCGGATGAATACCTTCTTTCACTATTGTCACCCCTTTCAAAAATACTGCAACAATGATAATACCACACTGAGTTTCAAATTGCAAGCATTTTTTTAAAAAAACTGCAATTTACCATTTTTTTGTTCCTTTGCGAGGGTTTTGGCGGTCGGTTTTAATCTGTTTTTTATTAAACCCTTGTGCAATCGCAGGATAGGTGTTGTTGGTGTTAGCTGTTGGCTGAATTTCGTAGGTGCCGTAACAGTTTACCATATCAAAAGCGGTGTCGGGATTGCCGTCGGTAGTATTTATATCGGTCATATTGGACATTTTTCTTTTATTCTTCATTTTTTCACCCCTTTTTATTTTTTCTGAAATGGGCAAAAAAATTAGTGATTTTTTTAAAATTTTATGATAAAATGATATTAGAACGAAAGGAATGATATTATGAGAATTTGCGTTTTTGGAGCAGCCAGCAAGTCGATTGACGAGAAATATATGAAAGCTACCGAAGAAATGGGTAAAGCTTTGGCTGACCGTGACCACGACCTTGTTTTCGGCGGCGGTGGTAATGGTCTTATGGGTGCTGCGGCAAGAGGTTTCAGAAAAGGCAACGCACATATTGTAGGTATTATTCCACGATTTTTCATTCGTGAAGAAATCGAGGGGGTGTCGGATGCTTGTGATGAAACCATAACCCCCGAATCAATGCGTGAACGCAAACTATTAATGGAAGATATTGCCGATGCGTTTATAATAGTTCCCGGTGGAATAGGCACCTATGAGGAGTTTTTTGAAGTCCTGACACTTAAACAGCTTTGCCGTCACAACAAGCCGATTGCGGTTTACGACCAGTTCGGTTACTATGCCGAATTAGAACTGCTTATAAAAGCATCCATTGAAAAATCTTTCCTTAAAGAAAAGTGCAAGGAGCTTTACTTTATTTCGAGCGATTTGCAAGAGATTATTGATTATATTGAAACCCCTGTTATGACCCGTAGAAACGTTAAGGAGTTAAAAGAGGGATAAAGTTTAAAGATAAAGACCTGAATGTTTAGCATTCAGGTCTTTTTTTATATCATTTCTTTTAAAATTTCAAAAATTCTGTCGGCAATGTGTTTCATCCCTTTGTCACCGGGGTGGTTTGCGACGCCCTCGTGCTCGAATAAGCCTATGGCTTTCATCTCGTCCAACTCGCCAAGGTCACCAAGTTCCACAAGGGGCAGATTTTGTTCTTTAGCGAGTTCCTTTATTGCTACATCTCCATTGTGATACCAAAAGGATGTTGTTAAAATTACTTTTACAGCTTTGCCGTTCGAAAGGTAATTTAAAAACTTCATTAGCTGCTTTTTAAAGCATTCGTTATCGAAATCATCAAATGGGCAGTTTTCAATCAAACGCATAATAATTATATCAGTGCCGAAATTTTTTGCTCTTTCAAAACCGTCAAATGAAAAATCAAGGTTTTTATAGTCCTTTTCCCACTCGGCAGACTGACAAATGCAAAAAGCGGCATTGTCGGTCACACTACCCACCGATTTCATAAGAAGATGCACATAATCGTTCTCTTCGCTTGACGCTGCCATACCCCAAAATCCATCCCAGCCGATTTCGGCCTTGGGTGCGTGACGGGTTATTGAGTTGCCTAAAAAAAGTATTCTAACACCTGAACTTTCGGCATTATAAACCTTAATGCGGTCAAGTTCCTCAAGCTGATTTTTGGCACTAACAGTATTTTTCTCAATTTGTTTCATTCAAAAACACCCCGAAGCAAGTTGGTTTTAAGAAAAGTATAACACTAAGAAAAAGCAATGTCAAATTGCTTTTTTGTGCACCTTGGCTTTGAAAATTTGGGACGTCGTGTTCGAGTCCTTCATTTAATAATAAAACTCTCAAACGCGAGATTAAAACTAAAAAAAGAAGAACCTCAACACGCGAATTGCGTGTCGAGGCACTCGACTGGCAGGGGTAGAAGGACTTTTTTCGCACAAACTTCGTTTGTTTGGACGACTAAAAAACAGTCCACCGGACTGTTTTTATCCAAATTTGAGCACCGTTGGTTTCAAATTTGGGACGTCGTGTTCGAGTCCTTCAGTTAATAATAAAACTTTCAAACGCGAGATTAAAACTAAAAAAAGAAGAACCACAACACGCGAATTGCGTGTCGAGGCACTCGACTGGCAGGGGTAGAAGGACTCGAACCCTCACAAACGGTTTTGGAGACCGGTGTGCTACCATTGACACCATACCCCTATGTGAAAAAAATAATGCGCGTTTGGTGGGGCATCACGGACTCGAACCGCGGACCAACCGGTTATGAGCCGGTTGCTCTGACCAACTGAGCTAATGCCCCAAACGAGCAAAGTATATTATAACACAAATCCCGAATTTGTCAATAGCAAAATTCGGGATTTTAAATCTTTAATTCTGTTTGTTTTCAGCAGCTGCAAGCTTGTGCTGACGGCGGTTTTTAACCTCATCGGAAATGGGCTTGATTTCGCCAGCGGCTGTTAACGCCATTCTTGTGAACACAGGGCCTACAAGCTCGTAAATCAGCACTGCGAAAAGTGTTATGTTTCTAATAAGACTACCCATTTCGCCAAGCTGCATAGCCAAGGTACACATTCCCAAAGCAACACCCGCCTGTGGCAAAAGTGTGATTCCAAGATACTTGCAAATCTCAGGAGAACAGTTGGAGATTTTAGCGCTGAAAAAAGTGCCAACATATTTACCTACAGAACGGAAAATGATATAAACCACACCGATTAAAACGATAGCGCCGTTTGTGAAAACGCTAAGCTCTAACTCTGCTCCGCTTATAACAAAGAAAAGAGCAAAGATCGGGGAGGTCCATTTGTCTGCAGCGCCCATTAGGTCGTGTGACAGCGGACAGATATTGCAGAAAACAGTTCCGAGCATCATACATGTTAATAGTGATGAGAACTGAATATGAAGAGGTCCGACTGTGAATTCCATCATCGAAAGAGTTGCTGTTAAAAGAACAATGGCAATGGTCAAATTCAAACGGTTTGTGTTGGAGTTGAAAAGTTTTTCGAGCTGTGTTAACACCCAACCCATTACGGCACCGAGAATTAACGAACAAGCAATTTCGATTAGAGGATTTAAAATTATAGAAATCAAATCCATATTTCCGCTAACCATTGTTTTTGCAATACCGAAAGAAACGGCAAAAACCACAAGACCTACGGCATCGTCGAGCGCTACTATCGGCAAAAGCAAACGGGTTAGAGGGCCGTGCGCTTTATACTGACGAACAACCATAAGTGTAGCGGCGGGAGCGGTTGCAGTAGCGATTGCACCAAGTGTTATAGCCTGAGGCACCGAAATTCTATCGGGCATTATAAAGCAAAGACCGATTAGTGCGGCATCAACCAAAAGTGCGGCTACAAGGGCTTGAAAAATACCGATAATCAAAGCCTGTCGGCCTGTTTTTCTGATTTCTTCCAAGCGAAATTCGTTACCGATAGAAAATGCAATGAATCCGAGAGCTACCTCAGAAATCAGCGATAAATTCAAAACCGATTCGCTTGATGTAAAGCCTACTCCATCCATTCCGAGTCGCCCCAAAAAGTAAGGACCTATCAGCACGCCAGCAATGAGATATGCCGTAACAGACGGAAGTTTGAGTTTTTTGAAAAGTCTTGTCATTATAAGTCCTGCTAAGAGGGCTACTGAAACCGACAATAAGGTGACCATTGAAAATTCGCTTCCTTTGAAAAAGATATTTTAAATCAACCAACATATATTACTCCTCGCGAAAACTTTTGTCAAGTGGAATATTGTAAATCGCATATTGCGGTGGTATACTATATTTAATACGCTTGGAGGAATAAATATGTTAATAGATTTTCACTCTCATGCTTTCCCTGAAAAGATAGCATCGGCGGCGCTCGAAAAGTTGTCTTTTGTATCGGGTGGAATGAGACCTCACACCGACGGCACGGTGGCAGGATATAAAAAACTGATGTTAGAGCAGGGTGTGGATAAAGCTGTTATGCTTAGCATTGCCACCAATGCTACACAACAGAAAAAGGTTAATGATTTTGCGGCAGAGGTGAACTCTGAGAAAATTATGGCTTTCGGCTCTGTTTTCCCTCATAGCGACGACTGGAGCGAAGAATTAGAGCGTATAAAGTCGCTTGGATTAAAGGGAATTAAGCTTCACCCCGATTATCAAGGTTTTAGCGTTGATGACGAAAAAATGTTTCCTATATATAAAAAGATTTCTTCATTAGGCCTTATAACCGTTTTTCACGCAGGGTTAGATTACGGTTTTCCACCACCCTACGGAGCAACACCTGAAAAGTTAGAAAGAGCATTAAAGCATTTTGATTCTCCCGTTGTTGCGGCACATTGGGGTGGACTTGACTGTGGCGAGGGAGTGCTAAAACACCTTTGCGGTAAAGATATTTATTTTGATACCTCTTTCGGTTACGCTAATATGCCGAAATACTATGCGGCAAAAATTATCGAAACCCA
>JAZOQF010000005.1:0-8646 GCA_045655905.1 Acutalibacteraceae bacterium
TGCTCCAGCATTAAAAGCGGCTGATATCGGTTGCGCTATGGGTATTACAGGTACTGATGTTGCTAAAGGCGCTGCTGATATGACTTTAACTGATGATAATTTTGCAACGATCGTTGAAGCAGTTAAAGAGGGCAGAGGAATTTACGCAAACATCAAAAAAGTTGTTGGTTTCTTGCTCGGTACAAATATCGGCGAAGTTATCACAGTATTTGTTGCTATGCTTATCTGGCAAAAGTCTCCGCTTTTATCAATGCAACTTTTGTGGATAAATCTTGTGACCGATTCACTTCCTGCAATAGCGCTTGGAATGGAGCCTGTCGAAAAGGATATTATGGAAGAAAAACCCCGCCCGAAAACCGAGGGGATTTTCGCTCACGGCTTAGGCGTTCAGGTAGTTCTTCAAGGTTTTATGTTTGGTCTGCTTACCCTAATCGCTTTTAGATACGGTGGAATGGTTACAGGCGATATTGCGGCGGGAAGAACAATGGCATTTATGGTTTTGTCACTGTCGCAGATTGTTCAAAGCTTTAATATGCGGTCAAATCATTCCCTTTTCAAAATCGGACCTTTTGGAAACAAAAAACTTAACGGTGCGGCTTTAATATCGCTCTTACTTGTTCTGATAGTTTTGTTCAGTCCTTTAAGGGTAGCTTTCGGTCTTGAAATATTGCCTGTTGGTCTTTATATTTTGGCGTTAGCTCTCGTTTTTGTGCCTTTGGTTGTAATGGAAATTGCAAAAGCTTTAAAACTTGTAAAGCATCGCAAATAATAAAAAAGAGTAGCATTTGCTACTCTTTTTTCTATATCTCAGGTTTAAAACTTGGCATAAGTTCAAGTTTGAACAAGTTTGCTTTGTGTTTTTTATCGATTAATTCTTTGGTTTTCTCATCTTCACAGATTCCTGTGCGAATGTATTTATCGAGTACTGCATAGGTAAATCCTAAATTGTCCTCGTCGGTTTTGTCGGTTAGTCCGTCTATCGGCACCTTGTCAACCAAATCACGTGGCAGTCCCAAAACATAACCGATTTGTTTAACCTCGTTTACTGTCAAGTGTGATAGGGGAGAAAAGTCGCCTACCGAGTCGCCGTAGCGTGTGGAATATCCAACCCAGTCCTCCGATAAATTACAGGTATTAACTACTCGTCCGTTATTGCTTTGGCTTATAGCGTAAAGGGTAGTCATACGCACGCGTGGAGGTATGTTGGTGACGGTCTGTGCGGATATTTCAATTTCCTTTGGCAAAGCATTTTTAAGTGCCTCGACAGTTTCGCCAATATTAACAGTATAATTCTTTATTCCAAGATGGTTTACAAGCTTTATTGCACAGTCAATATCTGCTTGCTCACCCTTTGGCATCATCACGCCGATAACCCTGTCTTTTCCAAGTGCCTCAACGCAAAGTGCGGCGGCAACAGAACTATCTTTACCGCCCGAAATACCGATAACAGCATTACAGTCAGGACCGTTATTTTTAAAAAAATCTCTTATCCAATTTACACATTCATTTTTGATTTTTACAGCGTCAAACATAGCAAACCTCCGCATTTATATCACATATATTTTAAGACTTTTCTTTTTGTTTGTCAATGTGCTAAATTTTAAATATATTTGCTTGAAAAAAACTCTTAGTTGTGGTAAAATATTTGAATAATGGAGTAACATTATTTTTAAAGGAGAAAGGCTCTTGCAAAACCTTGATTTTAACAATATTTTCCCCACGCTTCAATGGGATTATATACACCGAATTTCTGCGATTTTGCCCGAAATTTACGGCGACAATCCAAAAGCTTGTGTAATAACATTTGGCTGTCAGCAAAACGTCAGCGATTCTGAAAAATTAAAGGGTATGTTATTCGCTTGTGGATATAATATAACCGAGGAAATTTCTGAGGCTGATTTTGTGATATTTAACACCTGTGCTGTAAGAGGTCACGCTGAGGACAGGGTTTACGGAAATATAGGTGAAATTAAAGCTTTAAAAAAAGCCAATCCTAAGTTAATTGCTGCAATATGCGGTTGTATGGCTCAACAGCAAAGCGTTGCCGATAAGATTAAGAAAAGCTATCCTTATATGGACATAGTTTTCGGGACGCAGATGTTCCACAGACTGCCAGAGTTTATTTATAAAAGGCTCAATGGTTCTAAAAGAATATTCGAACTTTCTTTACCAAATGAGGCTATCGTTGAGGAAATTCCGATCAAGAGGGATAAAACCGATAAAGGTTGGCTTCCCATTATGTACGGTTGCAACAATTTCTGCACCTACTGTATTGTGCCTTATGTCAGAGGTAGGGAACGTTCTCGTGAGCCCGAAAAGGTTTTAGCCGAGGCAAAGGAAATGATAGCTAATGGTTGTCGTGAAATTACCCTTTTGGGACAAAATGTAAACTCCTACGGTAAGGGCGAGGAACACGGTGTTAACTTTGCAAAACTGCTTAGAATGTTAAATGACATTGAGGGCGACTTTGAAATAAAGTTTATGACCTCGCATCCTAAGGACTGCAGTATTGAACTGCTTGATACAATAGCCGAGTGTGAAAAAATCAGCCGTCATCTTCATCTGCCTTTCCAATCGGGTAGCAGTAGAATTTTAAAGTTGATGAACAGATACTACGACCGTGAGCAGTATTTGAATCTTATAAAAGAGGCTAAAAAGCGAATCCCTGATGTAAAACTGACAAGTGATGTTATTGTTGGCTTCCCGGGGGAAACCTATGAGGATTTCAAGGAAACAATAAGTCTTATTAAAGAGGTAGAGTTTGAATCGCTCTTCACCTTCATATATTCGCCAAGAGGCGGAACTCCTGCGGCTAAAATGCCCGACCCCATAAGCCGTGAAACAAAGGGCGAATGGTTTGACGAGCTTTTAAAGGCTCAGGAAGAAATTGCAAATAAAAAATCAGATAAAAGAGGTAATTAAAATGGATGTTATTAAGTGTGTAAGAGAATTAGGAAAAGCAATTCAACAGGATGAGCGTTTTATCCGTTATGCAAAGGCAAGACTTGCCAATGACAATAACGAGGAATTACAGGCTGCTATCGGAAAATTCAACATTGTACGTATGGAGCTTGACAGAGAGATTAACGCAGAAGAAAAGAATGAGGACAAGGTAAAAGAACTCAACGAGGAACTTCGCCGTATTTACGGTGAGATTATGTCTGCTCCTGATATGGTTGAATACAATACTGCTAAGGTTGAACTTGACCAAATGGTTAATGAAATTAACACAGTTATTTCTAAAACACTTGACGGTGAGGACCCTGAAACCTGTGATACAGCTGCGGCTTGCTCAGGCAGCTGTTCTACCTGTGGTGGTTGTCACTAATTAGGATTATAAAAAGAAAAAGGAGGTCTAAAAATGGCGGAACCGTCACCAATGATGAAACAGTATTTCCAAATCAAATCAGAAAATGAAGACAGTATCCTGTTTTTCAGGGTAGGCGATTTTTATGAAATGTTTTATGAAGACGCCGAAGTGGCCTCTGAAGAATTAGATATAGTTTTAACGGGTAAGGATTGCGGTCAAAAAGAAAGGGCTCCTATGTGCGGAGTGCCTTTCCACAGTTGCGAGGCTTATATTGCCCGTTTGGTTGCAAAAGGGCACAAGGTTGCGATTTGTGAGCAGGTAGAAAACCCAAGCGAAGCAAAAGGCATTGTTAAGCGTGACATTGTAAGAATAATTACACCCGGTACTGTTATTGAGGATAATATGCTTGATGAGGGTGTTAATAATTACCTTGCTGCCGTTTGCCTTGAAAACGGAAACTACGGTTTCTGCTTTACCGATGCCTCTACAGGTGAATGCTTTGTAACAGAAATTGCAATAGATAATGCAGAACAAAAGATAATTGACCAAATTTCTCGCTTTAAGCCGAGCGAATTGCTTATATCAGATTATGTTTTAAAATCCCATAAAGCATTGAACAGTTTTCTTAGTGAAAGCTTTGAGGGCACCTTGACTGTAAGAGGGGATAATGCAATTTCTCCAAAAACCACAAAAGAACTTGTTTTAAAACATTTCGAGGTTATAAGTCTTGAAAATCTAAATATTACGGATGACAGCGCAGTAGCCGGTGCTTTGGGTGCGGTTATCACATACCTTTACGAAACAGGTGTTAGTGGTAACATTTCGGTTAAGAATGTTCAGATTTTGTCGGATAGTCAGTATATGCGTCTTGATATGACGGCTATTCGCAATTTGGAACTCACCGAAACTATGCGCGCGGGTGCTAAAAAAGGCTCGCTTTTATGGGTTATTGATAAAACCAAAACCGCAATGGGTAAAAGACTGCTCAAGGGTTGGGTTGAAAAGCCTTTGCTTTCAATTCCCGAAATCAATCTTCGCCAAAACGGTGTAGAGGAAATTATGTCTTCTGCTATTTTGCGAGGCGAGTTAACCGAAAGCCTTTGTGGTATAAAGGATATTGAGCGTACAATGTCTCGCGTGGTTTACGGCTCAATAAAACCGAGAGAGCTCAGACTCTTGGCTGAAACAATTTCACATTTTCCGCCTATTAAGGCTTTGCTTTCATCTGCTAATTGCAGAATATTAAAAGAAATTTATGACGGCATTGACGAGCTTTCGGAAATTAGAGAACTCATAGAAAATGCTATTGACCCCAATGCCAAGAACACCGTGCGTGAGGGCGGAATAATTAAAGAGGGTTATAACGAGGAATTAGACCGCATTAACGCCATAATGCAAGGAAGCAGCGACCTGCTTACCGAAATTGAGGCAAGAGAAAAAGAAAGAACAGGTATTAAAACTCTTAAGGTTAAGTTTAATAAGGTTTTTGGCTATTATATTGAGGTTACAAATTCATTCCTTGACAAAGTACCTGACGATTATATGCGCAAGCAAACCCTTACAAATGCAGAGCGATTTATAACCGACGAGTTAAAGGAAATTGAGCGGCAAATGTTATCTGCAAAGGATAGGGTGCAGACCTTAGAATATGAACTGTTTGATGATGTTCGCCGTAAAACTGCGGCTGAACTTGTTCGTTTCCAACAGACTGCTGCAAATATTGCAAAGCTTGATGCACTCTGCTCGCTTGCTAATGTTGCGGCTAACAACCGTTATTGCAGACCGCTTGTTAATAATAGCGGTGTTATAAATATCAAGGACGGCAGACATCCCGTTGTCGAACATATGAGCCGTACCCCGTTTGTGACAAACGATACCTTCCTTAATATGAAGGACAACCGTTGCGCTATTATAACAGGACCTAATATGGCGGGTAAATCTACATATATGCGTCAAACCGCAATTATTACTTTGTTAGCTCAAATGGGTTCGTTCGTTCCGGCAACTAATGCCGAAATTGGCCTTGTGGATGCTATCTACACCCGTGTTGGAGCTTCCGATGATTTGGCATCGGGTAAATCTACTTTTATGGTAGAAATGAGCGAGGTCGCCGATATTCTAAAATATGCTACTAAAAACAGCCTTTTGATTCTTGATGAAATAGGCCGAGGCACATCCACCTTTGACGGTATGTCCATAGCTAAGGCTGTGCTTGAATTTGTGGCAGATAAGAAAAAGTTAGGCGCTAAAGCATTATTTGCTACTCATTACCACGAGCTCACATCAATGGAAAACGAGTTTCCGGGTATTAAGAACTATAATATTGCTGCTCGCAAACGTGGTGATGATATTACATTCCTCAGAAGAATAGTGCCGGGTCCTGCTGACGACAGCTACGGTATTGAGGTTGCAAAACTGAGTGGAATTCCCGACTCGGTAATTGAAAGAGCAAAAGAAATTCTAAAGGCCTGTGAGGAAGAGGGTGTCGTCACCTACAAATCGGTAGAAAATACCGATATGCAACTGCCTCTTGAAATGCAGGGCGCTAACGAAATATTAAAGGAACTACAAAACATTGATGTCAACACTTTGACGCCTATCGAGTCAATGCAGATACTTTTTGAAATTTGCAACAAAGCAAAATCATTTTAGAAAAGGGAGGGAACAATATGCCGAGAATAAATTTACTACCTAAAAATGTGGCTGAGTTAATCGCCGCAGGCGAGGTTGTTGAAAGACCTGCCTCGGTGCTTAAAGAATTGGTTGAAAACTCAATTGATGCCAAGGCTACGCAGATAACCGCTGAAATTCAGCGAGGCGGTATTACATATATTCGCATTACCGATAACGGATGTGGTATCGAGGCAGAGGATGTTCCCACAGCTTTTTTGCGCCATGCCACAAGTAAAATCAAGACCGATAACGACCTTGAAAACATTGGAACTTTAGGTTTCAGAGGTGAGGCGTTGGCGGCTGTTTCTTCTGTCGCAAGGGTTGAAATGCTGACCTGCACCGAAAACAGCGATATTGGTACCCACTACTCAATCGAGGGTGGCGAAGAAAAGTTAAACGAAGAAGCGGGTTGTCCAAAAGGAACAACCATAATGATAAGGGATATTTTTTACAACACGCCTGCAAGAATGAAATTCCTTAAAAAGGATGTTTCGGAAGGTAATGCTTGTGTTGCGGTGGTTGAGCGAATTGCTCTTTCTCACCCTGAAATCGCCTTTAAATTTATTCGCGACGGCAAGGAAGTATTATCTACTTCGGGCGATGCGAATACAAAGAATTGCGTTTATTCTGTGTTGGGACGAGAATTCAGTAATTCTTTAATGGATGTAAATTCTGAAACGGGTGGTATAAAGGTGACAGGACTCACCTGTAAACCTGTTAACTGCAAAGCCACAAGAAACAGTCAGTACACATTTTTAAACGGTAGACTTGTGCGTTCGGGTACGGTTATTGCGGCTGTTGAGCAGGCATATAAAAACAGCGCTATGGTAGGCAAATTCCCGGGATTTGTCTTGTATCTCGAAATGCCTTTTGACACGGTTGATGTTAATGTTCACCCTGCTAAAACCGAGGTCCGTTTTTCAGATGAAAAGAAGATTTTTGATGCGGTTTATGTTGCAATTAAAAATGCAATTACACATTCAGATACAAGGCCTGAGGTTAAAATAAAGCAAAATCCCTTCAATCCCTTCCAAAATGTTACGGCCCAGCAGTATCGTCAGCAGGCAATAATGGTTGAGACCGAAAAGCCAGAGCCGATGTTCAAGCCGCAACCCGAAATAGCACAACCCAAACCTTTGGTTATGAAAAGTGAGATTAATACCGATTTTGCTAATCGCTATTCATTTGCAAATGAAAAGGGCGAAAAAATCGAACCTAAACCGACTCCAAAAGTGAATATCGATATTGTTGTTGAAGAACCCGAGCCTCAGGAAATCAAAAAGGAAATTGAGCCGATAGTTGAGGACAAGCCTCAGATTATACTTATCGGCGAAGCTTTTTCGACCTATATTGTGGCTCAAATGGGCGACAGCGTTTATATGATAGATAAGCACGCAGCCCACGAAAGAATTTTGTTTAACAAACTCAAAAACGAGCAAGAAACTCAAGTTCAGGCGTTGCTCACTCCCGTTATTGCAAGACTGCCCGAGATTGAATACGATGCAGTTGTGCAAAACACCGAAATTTTAGAGAAAAGCGGATTTGAAATTGAAGATTTTGGAAATTCGTCGGTTATAGTTCGCTCTATTCCTACATTTTTCACAAGCGATAATATAACCGAGGTGATTTCTGAAATTGCTGACGGTTTAGTTCGTACAGGCTCCGTTTCTTCCGAGAAAGAGGAGAATATTTTCCACACAGTAGCTTGCAGAGCAGCTATAAAGGCGGGAAATGTTATAACCAGAACGGAAATGCAAAGCCTTGCAGAAAAGGTGCTTTCGAGTAAGGAGATAATGTATTGTCCGCACGGCAGACCTGTGGCTTTCGAAATCAAGAAAAGAGAACTAGAAAAGCAGTTTGGTAGAATACAATGAGTAAAAAGGTGATTTTTGTTGTAGGACCTACCGCTTCGGGTAAAACGGCGTTGGGTATTGCCTTGGCAAAAGAATTCGACGGAGAAATCATTTCTGCCGACTCTATGCAGATTTACAAAGGAATTCATATTGCATCTGCGGCTCCGGATATAGCGGAGCAAGAGGGAATACCTCATCATCTCTTGGAATTTTTAGAACTTGACAGTAGTTTTTCTGTTGCTGACTATACTCAACTTGCTAAGAATAAAATCGATGAGATTATTTCAAGAGGCAAGACTCCTATTATTGTAGGTGGCACGGGACTTTATATTTCCTCTTTGCTTGATAATACTAAGTTTACCGACGCTAAAATCGACGAATCTTTAAGGCAAAGACTTGAAGAAAAATTTGAAACTTTAGGTGCCGAAGAAATGCTTAAAAAGTTAAGCGTTTTCGACCCTGAAAGCGCGGCAAGGTTGCACGTAAATGATAAACGCAGAATAATTCGCTGTTTTGAAATTTATGAAACAACAGGGATGACACTCACACAGCAAAACGCTTTGTCGCATCTCGAAAATGCTGATTTTGAATCATTGGTCATCGGTATAACCTATGATAACAGGGAAAAACTTTACGAAAGAATTAACCTAAGGGTTGATTTGATGCTTAAAAACGGTCTTTTAGA
This sequence comes from Acutalibacteraceae bacterium, assembly GCA_045655905.1. GTDB lineage: Bacteria > Bacillota > Clostridia > Oscillospirales > Acutalibacteraceae > UBA737. The sequence continues at coordinate 8,522 of JAZOQF010000005.1, forward strand.
GGAAGCTAAAACAACGTTTACTAACCGAAATCAAAAGGGCGCGTTTCAGGCTATTGGCCATAAAGAACTGTATAGTTTTATAAATGGCGAATGTTCCTTGGAAGAGGCTACTGAACTTTTGAAAA
>JAZOQF010000006.1:0-9205 GCA_045655905.1 Acutalibacteraceae bacterium
TCTTGCGGGAGCGGTTTGTTCTTTTGAAGATATTGAGGCTGTTTGCCAAAAGGCACTTGAACTTAATAGGTAATTGTGGTAAAATACGAGAGTTGAAAGGAAGTATCTGTTATGTCAGGACATTCTAAATGGAATAATATAAAAAGAAAAAAAGAAAAAACCGATGCGGCAAAAGCCAAGATTTTTACCAAAATCGGTCGTGAAATCGCTGTTATAGTTAAAACGGGTGGCGCAAACCCGAATGAAAACAGCAAACTTAAGGACGCTATTGCAAAGGCAAAGGCTAACAATGTGCCTAATGATAATATCGAGCGTATCATTAAAAAGGCTGCCGGTGATGGTGAGGCTAACAATTACGAGGAACTAATCTACGAGGGTTACGGTATCGGCGGTGTTGCAGTGGTTGTAGAAACATTATCGGATAACCGAAACAGAACTGCAGGCGAAATGCGTCACTACTTTGATAAATGTGGTGGCAACCTTGGTCAGTCAGGCTCGGTTATGTTTATGTTTGACCGCAAGGGTGTTATAAATATTGAGGCTGAGGATCTGGATGAAGACACTGTTATGGAGGACGCATTAGAAGCAGGCGCAGATGACTTTAATTTCGACGGTGATGTTTTTGAAATCACCTGTGAACCTAATGATTTAGGAACTGTGCGTGATGCTTTAGAAGAAAAGGGATACAGCTTCCTCTCGGCTGAGGTTGCATACATTCCGCAGACAATGACAGCACTTCCTGATGAGGAATCGATAGCTAAAATGGAAAAGCTTATCGATATGCTTGAGGATAACGATGATGTTCAGGCAGTTTGGCATAACTGGGAAATGCCGGAAGAATAATATTTACACACAAGAATCCCGATGAAAATCGGGATTCTTTATATTTATTGACATCTATAGGTTAATTAAGTTAAAATTAATGAAAGAAAAAATTTTCCAATAAATGAAACCTTTGGATGGTTTCATTGGTATTACTAATGAACGGGAGGGAAGATGAATGGAAAAAGCGGTAACTAATGAAAGAAAATTGTTTGCTGAGCCGAAGGCTGTGTTTGAACGTTACGCTGACATGGTATATAGGCTGGCATTTGTGCGCACCAAAAACAGGTATGATGCTGACGATATTCTGCAAGAGGTATTTTTGCGTTATATGAAGGTATGGCAAAATATGGATTCAGAAGAACATATAAAAGCTATGCTTATTAGGATAACAGTAAATTGCTCTAACAGTTTTCTTACATCCTATTGGTTTAAAAGAACAGAGCCGCTAAAAGATACATTGCCGAGTGTAGAGGGTGTATCAGATGGTGGAGCTCTTTCTGAGGTACTAAAGTTACCCATTAAGTACCGTACAGTAATTCATCTTCACTATTATATGGGTTATTCGGTTGAGGAAATTGCAAATATGACTTCAACCAAGCTTGCAACCGTTAAAACTCAGCTTTTCCGTGGCAGAGAAAAACTGAAAAATGCATTGGAAATGGAGGATTTATAATGTTCGAAAATGATTACAAAAATGAAATCGAAAAAATCAAACCCGATGGATTTATAAAGTATAAGGTAAGACAAAAGCTTGAAGCGACCGATAAAAAGTCAAAGAAAAAATATCAAAAAATCTATTTTGGAAGGGCAGTGGCTGCTCTACTTTGTGTGGCTGTAGTTTTTACTGCGGGTGCAGTGTTTGGCAGACGGACTGTTCCATCAACCACCGTTCAAAATATAAAGCTTATGAAAACCGCAAGCGACTACGATAAAATTTACTCCACTTTGGCTGTGTTTAAGCAAAGTTTTTTAGATAAATTAAAGGATTACGCTAAAGGCGGAGGATACAAAAATTCTATTGTTGAGGAATATGCAATAGAAGACAGCTTCGATATGGGAAGCACAGTTACTACAAAGGGCGACGTTGAAGGCGGTATGGGAGACGACAGCCACAGTGAGACGACCGTTCAGGTGGATGGTGTAGATGAGGCAGATATTATTAAAACCGACGGAAAATACATTTATATACTAAGCCACCGTGACGGGGGTAATAGGATAAAAATAGTAGAAGCCGGTGTTAATCCTAAACAGCTTTCTGACATTTTGATTACAGAAGATGTATATGCAAGCGACTTGTATTTAACTAAAGATAGACTTGTTGTACTGTGTGGAGTAAATGAAGAAAAAGAAGTTACCGCTTTAATTTATGATATTTCTAACCCCGTTACTCCTAAAAAACTGCAGTCGTGTACACAAAGCGGTTACCTAAATACCTCAAGACTTATAGGAAATAAGCTTTACCTTATATCAAATTTTTATATAAATGTAAACAATATGGTAAAAAGTGATACGGAAAGCTATATTCCCTATATTTACTGCAACGAATATGAGGGCGCTGTGTCACCCGATACAGTTCATTTTTATAATGAACGTAAATCTCCCGAATTTACTATAATTTCTGCATTTAATATCGAGGATAGCAGTCTTATTTCAACGCAATCGGTTTTGGGAGGTACTGAAACTGTATATTCAAGCACCGATAATATCATAATTTCGGCTATGGGCGGTGAGGATAAAACTCAAATTGCGCGTTTTAAGATACAGGACGGAAACATTGAATTAAAGGCGTCTGCAGAGCTTGATGGAAGACTTTTAAATCAGTTTTCGATAGATGAATATAAGGAGCATTTTCGATTTGTTTTAACCGAAACAGTAACAATAAAAGAGGGAACGGTTACTAATAACGGCTCTACAGTAACGAAGACTGTAGATGAAACGACAACCCTTAATTCACTGGTTGTTTTAGATGGCGATTTAAAGGAAACAGGAAAAATTTCAGATATAGCGCCTGATGAAAGGGTTTACTCGGTACGTTTTATGGGTGATATAGCCTATTTTGTGACCTTCCGTCAGGTTGACCCCCTTTTCAGCGTTGATGTGAGCAATCCTCAAAATCCCAAAATAATAGGCGCTCTTAAAATTCCGGGCTTTTCAAACTATCTTTACCCGTATGGTGATGGCAAGCTTTTAGGAATAGGTCAAAATGCCGATGAAAAAACAGGAAGAACGGGCAGTATGAAGCTTTCAATGTTTAATATAAGCGACCCTTCAAATGTGACCGAAAATGATAAGACCGATATACCTGCTGTTCATTCGGAGGCATTATATAATCATAAGGCAGTGCTTGCAGATTATGGCAGAAATATTATTGCCTTTTCAGCATATGGTACCTATAAGCAAAACTGTTTCTTTGTTTATTCTTATGAGAACGGACAGTTTGTAAAAAAATTGGAAGCTGAGACCGAAAATACGGGCATTTGCCGAGGAATTTATATAGGAAAAGTTTTCTATATTGTAACAGATTACAGTATAGACAGTTATAATATAGCAACCTTTGAAAAGCTTGGAAGTTTAGAGCTTAAATAAAGTAAACAACCCAATTCCTTTTAGCGGAGTTGGGTTGTTCTGCGCTGTAAAGAAAAAAACTTGACAGACAGGCAAAAGTGTGGTATAATCCATAATCGGTGAAAAAAGTATGGGAAAAAATTTAGAATTTTCCGCCCTTTTAGATGTCTACGGAAGATTTTTGAGCGACAAGCAAAGAAATCTTGCCGAGTATTATTATAATGATGACCTTTCCCTTTCGGAAATCGCCGAAAACGAGGGGATAACAAGACAAGGAGTCAGCGACAATATCCGCAGAGCAGAAAACAAAATGAAGCTTTGGGAACAGGATGCGGGCTTTTGCGAAAGTTTTGGAACGCTCAAGGAACTCGCTTTAATGGCTCAAAAGGGTGACAAAAACGCAATCAAAGAAATGATAACTATAATTGATAATCTTTAGAAAAGAGGTGACCTTGGTTGGCATTTGAAAATTTATCCGATAAGTTGGCGGGAGTATTTAAAAAGCTTCGCTCAAAGGGTAAGCTTAATGAGGCTGATGTTAAAACCGCTATGCGTGAGGTGCGTTTGGCACTTTTAGAGGCCGATGTTAACTACAAGGTTGCTAAGGATTTCACTAACAGCGTGGCCGAAAAATGTATCGGCGCTAACGTAATGGAAAGTCTTACTGCCCCTCAAATGGTAGTTAAGATTGTTAAAGAAGAACTCACTGCTTTGATGGGTAGCGAGCAGACAAGGCTTAAAACCGCTAACAAGATTCCCACCATTATTATGATGTGCGGTTTGCAGGGTTCGGGTAAAACTACCCACTCCGCAAAACTTGCAAAGTATTTAAAGGCTCAAGGCCACAGACCAATGCTTGCTGCTTGCGATATCTACCGACCTGCCGCAATTGAGCAGTTAAAGGTAGTGGGCAAGGCAGTAGATGCTCCCGTTTTCGAAATGGGCACCGAAAAGCCTGAGGTTATAGCAAAAAAAGCTGTAGCGTATGCAAGAGATTACGGTCACGATTATCTGATTTTGGATACTGCGGGTCGACTTCACGTTGACACCGAGCTTATGGATGAACTAAAACGCATCACCGAAACGGTTGAGGTTAACAATATTTTACTTGTTGTTGACTCAATGGTAGGTCAGGACGCAGTAAACATTGCTAAAGCTTTTAATGATATTTTAGAGATTGATGGTGTTATCCTCACCAAGCTTGATGGTGATACAAGAGGCGGTGCGGCGCTGTCGGTCAGAGCAGTTACAGGTAAGCCGATAATGTTTGCCGGTGTGGGCGAAAAGCTTGACCAGTTGGATGAATTCCATCCTGACAGAATGGCATCCCGCATACTCGGTATGGGCGATGTGCTCTCTCTCATCGAAAAGGTTGAAACCGAGCTTGATGAGAAAAAGGCAGAGGAAGCTGCAAAAAGGCTCGCGGAAAATAAGTTTGATATGAATGATTTGCTTGACCAATTCCGTCAAATCAAGAAAATGGGCTCGATTAAGAGCATCCTTTCTATGATGCCGGGAATGGAAAGGCAGTTAAGAGATGTTGACATTGATGACAGGCAGATGCTTCGAATTGAGGCGGTTATAACCTCAATGACTAAAAAAGAAAGAGCAAAGCCTGATATTATAAACGCATCACGCAGAAAGCGAATTGCCGCAGGTGCGGGAGTTAAGGTGGAAGATGTAAACCGCCTTATGAAACAGTATGAACAGATGAAGAAAATGTTCAAACAGATGAACTCCAAGGGCGGTAAACGAAGAATGTTAAAGGGTATGAATTTGCCCCCTAACTTCGGTAACATGGGTTTTTAAGGTTTAAAATCTTAAATATATAAATTTCACAAACGGAGGTGGAAAAACAATGGCAGTAAAAATGAGACTTCGCAGAATGGGCGCTAAGCGTGCACCTTTCTATCGTGTAGTAGTTGCAGATTCACGTTTCCCAAGAGACGGTCGTTTCATCGAGGAAATCGGCACATATGATCCCACTAAGGACCCCGCTATCGTAAATATCGACGGCGAGAAGGCTAAGAAGTGGATTTCTAACGGTGCTCAGCCTACCGATACCGTTAAGGCTTTACTCAAGAAAAGCGGCATTCTTTAATCTTTAATCGAGGAACTTACAATGAAAGAACTTTTAGTATCTTTGGCAGCAGGTTTGGTTGAAAATCCTGATGCTGTTGAGGTAACTGTTGACGAGCCTAACGAGGCAGGCGTTACTGTTTACCATCTTCATGTTGCTGAGAGCGATATGGGACGTGTTATCGGAAAGCAGGGCAGAATTGCTAATGCTATTCGTGTTGTAATGCGTGCCGCAGCCAGCAGAAAAAATGAAAACATTTTAGTTGAAATAGATTAACTAAAAAACTAAAGTCCACCTAAATTGGTGGACTTTAGTTTTTTATAACAGTTTTTCAAATTTGCCCGGAGATATCCCTTTGTGTTTTTTAAAAAAGCGAATAAAATAATTCGTATCACAAAAACCGCATTTTTCGGCAACTTCGGACACAGTATAGTACCCACTCATAAGATATTTTTCTGCATATGAAAGCCGTATTCTATCGCGGTATTGAAGTGCGGTTTCACCATATAAAGTTAACCATTCCCGCCTAAAATGTGTCACGCTCATATTAACACAATTAGCAAGGATATCGAGAGTGATATCGGAATTAAAGTTTTTATCAATATAGTCTTTGGCAGGTTTCAGACGTAGATATGAATTTGTGCTGAATTCTTTTTCGAGCATTTCTGAAAACAAAAAAGAAAACAATTCGTAAAGATAAGCTGTAGATAACATTTCAAAACAAGTTTTTCTTGATGCCCAACAAGTCACTAACTTTTTAAAAGCGTTTGAGTACCATTCCGGATTTTCCGGCTTGAATAAATAGAAATCATCTTCTAAAAAGGTCATATTTGAATACTCTTCGTGTATTTCAAAATTAACTGTACAATGCTTGAAATCTTTTTTTGTTATGATTGAATAGCTAGCTTTCGGAGAAAGTATAAGTATTTCTCCTTTGCGTATGGTACAGGATTTTTTAGAGGAAAATTTATATTCTGCTTCTCCTTCTATACAGTAAACTACGCCATAATAATTTCTGCCGTTTGGGTATGCGCATTTGATTAAAACCACTTCATGTGCCAAATGAATGTTTTTAATGTTAATATTAGGTAAGTTTGCATCTAACATTTATCATCCGTCCTTTGTGAAATAGTTTATCACTTCTAAAGAGAAAACACAAGGAAAAATGAACAGATTGTGCTATTTTTAAGGATTTTGTCACTTGTTGTTTTAGGGTTTATATGATAGTTTAAAAATAAGGAAAAGGAACTTGTGAAAGGATGATGAAAATGTTTGAGAATATCACTTTAGAAATGAGTTTAAAGCCATTCAAGAAAACGGATGATGCATATATTAAAAAGGTATGCTCACAAATATTTGAACAATGGCGTCCGCTTTTGAAAAACAGAAAATGCATTTCGATTATGCTGTGGGTTGGTGACGGCAGCGAGTTACTCGATTATGCAGGAAAAATGGATGGTGTCTTTGAGTGGGCAAGATTTTTAGGAATGGCAAATAATCCTACTATTGAGGAAAACGAACCTTTAGAAACATCTATTCATATAAAAAAACAAGATTATATACCGAATGCTCCTGTGATGACCTACGCCATACTCAAAAAAATCATTTCTACCATAAAAGAAGAAGGTAGAAAAAACTTTCCGAGTGCTCAAATTCGTGTTGGTGAGACACTTGATATAGGTCCTGAATTTGCAATTTCTGATTTTAAATATAATCGTCATCCTGAAATTTGTTTAAATTCGGCTGTTGGAGAAAGCACTCAAATGCATAAGCTTGTTGATGCGACCGCCTTGTTACACGCTGATGACCGCTACTATGCTGGTTATCCAAATGGCATATCTGAGGGAACGCCATTTGGAACTTTCCTTGGCAAGCAAACCGAGGTTTTCTTGAGAGATATGGGCTTTGATTATCTGTGGCTTTCAAATGGATTAGGCTTTAGTTCTGACCCTTGGCGTACCACAGGAAAGATTTTTGATGGTGAGAAATATTATCCCGAAAAGCTTGTAGAAATAAAAGATAAAGTATTTAATTTTTGGAAAGCATTTAGAAACGAATGCACTTTTCCGCTTGAAACAAGAGGCACAAACAATTCTGTTGGAATTGATTATGCAAGTGACGGTGTCCCCATTTATGACATATATAATGCTGACCTTGATATAACTGCGCCTCCCAATTCTCCGTGGGCGGCTTTGAATGACAACTACGGTTTAGAGATTATGGGACATATGTCAAGAATTTGTGAACTCCCGAGTAAAAAATTTCCATTCCGTTATTATATTCACGACCCGTGGTGGATAAATTCGCCGTGGTATGACCGTTATGACGGCTCACCCTGCGATATATATTTGCCAATGTCGATTTCCCGTTTGAACGCTGACGGAAAGGTGGAAACGGCAAATTCATTAAATATACTTTCAATTGACAATTCCTATGGTGATATGCCTGATTGTTGTGTTAATGAGCCGATTCCTCACATACTTAAAGCCGAAAAAGATGCAGCAGATGAGCCGGCACCCTTGGTTTGGATATATCCTATGCGTGAATACACCACATCTCAAGACGTAGAACTAATAAAAGAAATGAATTTGGGTGACCGTTATGTTTGTGATGCGATAAATAATGGACTGCCGCTTTGCTGTGTTGTATCAACGGATAATTTTATTAAACATAATGCTGATGTTTATCGAAAAAGTATTTTGCTGTCGCCCGTTCCTGAAAATCCCGAGGTTTTAAAACAACTAATATCATTTGCGAATAAGGGTATTGCAACCTTGATGTATGGAACTTGTGAAAAACTTGAAACTGTTGGGGATTTTGATGGACTGATTAAACTTAATGTTAGAGGAAATAACGAGATTAGAGAAAAATTATCATCTTTCGGATTTAACATTTCCTTTACTAAAAAAGGTGATGACATCAAGCCTCCTACAATGGGTATTATAAGACGCGATAACGCTTTGTTTTTCTCGGTATGCAATTCGAACACAACTACTAAGACGCATTTCAAATTCCCGTTCGGCGCACCCATTTTGTGTGGAATGGAAGCTGAAATGATTGACGGAAAATCAACCTATCATTTCAGTCGAGGCGAGCATAGGGAGTGTAGAGTGTTTGTAGGCCAAACAAACGGCGTTATTTCTTGCAGAGAAGCACCTCCTATCAACGCAAGATACAGGCGTGCTATACGAATTGCCGGTTTAAAAGATGCTACAGTATGTCTTTTTACAGAAAAAGGCTGTGAGTGTGCAGTATCTACCGGTGACATAGATGACACTCCCGAGTTCGACCCACGTTTTACATTGGTGCATGATGAAATTAACGGTGACTATATGAAAGGTGAGAATATAACGGGAAATATTTATTTCTTAATGGGGCGCAAGATTTAAGAAAAAAGCACTTGAAGTAGTTTTTTCACTACTCCAAGTGCTTTAATTTTATCCTTTATACATTGTGCTGTCCATAGATGTATCTATTAATGTGGTATTTGGGAAAATCATTTCAAAAAGCATATCTGCAAATAAGTGATGCATTTCGGCTGTTGGATGGTTAATCCTATTGGCTAAAAGCATGGTAATGTCTTGCGTTTTAGATAATTCTTTCCATTTTGAATAGCAGTCGCAAATTTTCACACCACATTTTTCGGCGATTTTTACTGCTTCGGACATATATTTATCCATTTTGCCGTTTGTTTGCATTTCAGCGGTTATCAAAGCGTAGTTTTTGTGTTGTTCG
>JAZOQF010000007.1:0-3113 GCA_045655905.1 Acutalibacteraceae bacterium
AAATCTGAAACCGACAGACGCAAAGCATTAGTAGAATTTGCTTTACCTAAGAATATCGACGGTCTTAAAACAGACTTAGAAAAATACAGAATCACTTATAATACTTGGTTTAAGGAAAGCACACTTCACAATAGTGGCGAAACCGATAAAATAATCAGCCTTTTGAAAGAAAGCGGATACACCTACGAAACCGAGGGTGCCTTGTGGTTTAAAGCTACCGAATTTGGTTGCGATAAGGACTTCGTTTTAGTTCGTGCTAACGGTGTTCCTACCTATGTAGTTCCTGATATTGCATATCACTACAACAAGCTCGTAACAAGAGGTTTTGATAAGGCAATTGATATTTTGGGAGCGGACCATCACGGATATGTGCCAAGACTTAAAGGTGCTTTAACAGCTCTCGGCGTAGATGCTCAAAAATTAGATGTTGTATTGATGCAGATGGTAAGACTTGTGCGTGATGGTGAGGTTATTAAGGCTTCAAAACGCTCAGGCAAGGCTATCACACTTGTAACTCTCCTTGATGAAGTTCCGATTGATGCTGCAAGATTCTTTTTCAATCTTCGTGAGCCTAACAGCCATTTTGATTTCGACCTTGATTTGGCAGTTAACGAATCTAATAGCAATCCTGTTTACTATGTGCAGTATGCTTATGCGAGAATTTGCAGTATTATTAGAAATCTTGAGAGCGAGGGTATAGCTTTCAGAGAATGTAGTGCTGAGGAATTAGCTAAACTTACAGCATCTGAGGAAAAAGAGTTAATTCTCCATATAGCAGGTTTAACCAATGAAATAATAGCCTCGGCTAAAGCGTATGACCCTGCAAAGATTACTCACTATGTTGAGGAATTGGCTACTAAATTCCACAAGTTCTATGCTGCGTGCAGAGTAAAGGGTGAAGATGAAGTGCTTATGATGGCTCGTCTAAATCTTTGTAAAGCAACTGCAGTTGCAATTAAAAATGTACTTGATTTACTTAAAATCGGCGCTCCCGAGAAGATGTAAGGAATGTTAAAAATGGAAAATAAATCATTAAATTTAACAATGATAATGGACCTTTATGAGCTTACTATGGCAAACGGTGTGTTTACAAGTGATATGAAAGACACCGTAACATATTTTGATATGTTTTTTCGACGTATCCCCGATAAGGGCGGATATGCTATAATGGCTGGTCTTGAGCAACTTATTGAGTATATGAATAATCTTAAATTCACCGATGAGGATATTGAGTATTTGACTTCACTTAATCTTTTCAGACCTGAGTTTATTGATTATTTAAGGGATTTTAAATTTAGTTGCGATGTGTGGGCTGTTCCCGAGGGTACAGTAATTTTCCCCCACGAGCCAATAGTTACTGTAAGAGGTCCAATAATGCAGGCGTTAATGGTTGAAACGATGCTTCTTGTAACGATTAACCATCAATCACTCATTGCCACAAAGGCCAACAGAATTGTTCGTGCGGCTGATGGCAGACCTGTAATGGAGTTCGGCGCTCGTAGAGCACACGGACACGGCGCATCTTATTATGGAGCAAGAGCTGCAATTATCGGTGGGTGTACAGGTACTTCGTGTTTGCTTACTGCTAAAGATTTTGGTGTTAAAGCATCGGGTACCATGGCACACAGTTGGGTACAACTTTTCCCCGATGAGTATTCTGCTTTTAAAACCTATGCTGAGGAATACCCTGACAGCTGTATGCTATTGGTTGATACATATAATGTTTTGAAATCGGGCATACCTAATGCTATAAAGGTGTTTGATGAGGTATTAAAGCCACTAGGCAAAAGACCGCTTGGAATTAGAATTGACAGTGGTGATATTACCTATATTACCAAGAAAGCTCGTAAGATGCTTGATGATGCGGGTTATCCTGATTGTAAGATTTGTGTTTCAAATTCACTCGATGAATATCTTATTCGTGATATGATATTCCAAGGTGCTAAGGTTGACAGTTATGGTGTAGGCGAAAGACTTATTACTGCATCAAGCGAGGCCGTTTTCGGAGGTGTTTATAAGCTTTCGGCTGTTGATAACAAGGGAGAAATTATCCCGAAAATCAAAATCAGCGAAAATGAAGCTAAAATCACCATTCCGGGAGTTAAGATTCCTTGGAGACTTTACGATAGAGATACAGGTAAAGCTATTGCTGACGTTATCACTATGGGACACGAGAAAATTGATAGTAGCGAGCCTTATGAAATTTTTGATCCTAACCATACATGGAAACGAAAGATAGTTACCAATTTTGTTGCTAAAAAACTACAGGTTAAGGTTTTTGAAAACGGCAAACAAGTGTATGAAAACCCATCGGTTAAGGAAATTTCTGATTACAGACAAGAACAGGTTGATTCTATGTGGGATGAGGTTACACGTTTTGAAAATCCCCATACCTATTATGTTGACCTTTCAGAAGAATTGTGGGAGCTTCGTCACTCGTTACTAAACCAACACAATAAATAGGAGCAATAAAAATGAAAAGAATAATAGCCATATTATTATGCCTAACATTTGTTTTTTCGTGCGTCGGCTGTAAAAACGGCAAGAGAAATGGTGGCAATGGTGTTGATATTGAATACTTTGCCAATTTAGGACAAATTCCTGAAAATGACATTACTCTTGGTACAACCCCTGAAAAATTAAAGCAAACCTTAGAAAAAAGGGGAGAAGAAGCTGAGAAAAATGGCGAGCATTACGGCTATAATGAGGTCGAGGGCGAAAATAATGTCCTTGTGGAAGAGGGACCTTATGATTATTATTATAAAAAGGCAAATCCTCAAGATGGCGTTGCCTATATCGTTTCATATTTAGACGCTTTCGGTTTTAAAATCGGTGATATTATCGTTGAGGTTGAAAAACAACTTGATGACTATAAGGTTGAAAAGTTAAGCGCCAATGAAAGTAATACTTTTTTCTACTTTGGTGACTATGAAAAAGCACAAATTTTGAGAATTACTTTCAATAAAAACACGGTTTTGTTTTTATTTGAGGATAATTCATTGTGCGCCACAGCAATTTACAGGAATGATTTTTAGGAGTTTATGATGTTACCTTTGGAAAATACGGCAGTAAGGATGCCATTGTTAGCGCTCAGAGGAGTGGTGATTTTACCA
>JAZOQF010000008.1:0-1544 GCA_045655905.1 Acutalibacteraceae bacterium
ACATAAACATTCAGACATGACAAAAACATGCAAATAGATGGCAAATACAACAAAAACGTCCCGCTTTGGAGGTTTTCCAAAACGGGACGATAAATTGACAACGAAAAAATATCTGCCTTAAAAAGTTTTCATTCTTCGATATTTGCCGATACTTCTTCCTTTTTTTATGGCATACAAGTCAATCGCAAAGATTTCACATGTGCCTTGTCCAAATCGATATTGATGTTGATGTTCGCTTCCGTATAACGCAAAGCAATCTGATGCGAACCCTTCTTCAAATACACCTTCACCGGATTGGACCAACCGTAGTTCTTCCAGTCGTCCAAACCTCTCTGAGGGAATACAGTAGGACCTGCATTCTTGCCGTCTACATAAAGCAAATTATAATCCTTTTACCGTTGATTATTCTGCCATTAATTATTACATTTGCAATATTAAAGACAAATTATAGAATAAGACAGAATGCCATAAATATTAAAACCCATGAAAAAACAATTCATCTCCCTCTTTATACTACTATGTAGTTTGACAGTTTCCCTTTTTGCACAAACAGAAAAAGACTCTATTACCATTGTTGCAGCCCAATGGGAAATAACCAAAACATCCGACCAAATCGTACACAAGCGGGGCATCTTTACAGATCTTTATAAAGGTCCCCAATACATCAATTTAATAGAGATACCTTCTTCCAAGAAACTCCATTTTGACATTGCTGTTTCGGAGATGAAACAAACCAGCCTCATCTCTAGAGAACATCAAGCACTTGCATCCATCAATGGTTCTTTCTACAATATGAAAGAAGGATTTTCCGTCTGTTATTTAGGAAAAGGAAAAGAAGTCATCGATACTACCCAAAACCATTTGTTCGCCCGTTGTACAGGTGCCGTATATGTACACAAGAAAAAGACCCGAATTTTTCCCTGGAACAAAGAGATAGAAAATGAATACAAACAGAGGAAAGGGGCAACATTGGTTTCCGGTCCATTATTGAGACAAAACGGAAAAGATGTATGGAATGACGAAAACGACTCGTTCAACAAGACCAAACATCCACGTAGTGCCATATTCACAACAAAGGACAAAAAAACGGTATTCATCACCGTTGATGGTCGACGCAAGGGGAATGCCACAGGCGTAAGCATTGCCGAATTGACCCATCTTATTCGAATATTGGGAGGACACGATGCACTTAATCTAGACGGTGGAGGATCTACCACATTATGGTTGGAAAGTGCTCCTGAAAACGGAGTGCTAAATTCACCATCCGACAACGGCAAGTTTGACCACCAAGGCGAACGGAAAATTCCGAACATTATCTATGTATATAAATAAAAGAGAAGATGTTTGGGTCTGTGCATTCACATAGACCCAAACATCCGATTATAAAATACGTTTCATGAAATCAGTAATTTAAAACTTACCGACCACTCATCGCATATTTACACTAAAGTTACAAATTTCTGATAAGCTTCTTCCCATTCTGCCACCAGTTCCGGAACAAATTCTTCCGTTTCAACCGATGCGTGGATGATGCTACGCATTTC
>JAZOQF010000009.1:0-3043 GCA_045655905.1 Acutalibacteraceae bacterium
AAAATAAAATTAAGCGCTGTTGTGGCGCTTTTTTTGGAAGCCTTGCCACCCTTTAAAATGCGGTAACGTTTTTTAGAGTTCCAAAAATCGTCATAGCCCTGCCCCACGATTTCTGAAATTTTACGTTCTTGTGTCGTCAACAATTATCACCGCCTGACTTTTGGGTAGCTTTTCTTCCCTTTCTTCGCTTACGATAGAACGAAGCTCCTTTATAGCCGAAAGGTCACCGCCTGCCGCCTTTTTGTAAAGAGCTATCATAATAGCCGTTTTTCTTGTAGGGCATTTAAGAGTAAAGCCCTCACTCTCAAGGGAGTCCACCTCTGCTTGAGATAGCTTTTCATTCAAAAGGGTTTTTAGCGGGTTATAAAGTAGCTTGTCGTTCTCTTTCATAAGTCATCACCTCCGGCGAGAGTAATACTACATAAAAAGCAAAGGACATTCACCGACAAAATTTCAAAAAACACCCTTGACTTTAGCGCGCTAATGTGTTAGAATGGCAAAGTAATAAATTTCGGAGGGTGTAATCTTGAAGAAAAATAAAATTGATACAGCAAAGTTTTATAAGGCTGTTATATCCCTAAAAACAGAAAAAGAATGTAAAAACTTTTTTGATGATATCTGCACCATTCAGGAGTTGGAGGCTATCGCTCAGCGTTTCGAGGTTGCCTGCCTTTTGGATGAGGGAAAGAGTTATGTGGACGTAAACAAGGAAACGGGTGCGTCGACTGCTACTATTTGCAGAGTAAGTAAATGCCTTAACTACGGTGAGGGCGGATACAAGACCGCAATTGAGAGAACAAAGGGGAATTAAAATTGATTAACGACAGCATTTTAAGAAATGACGAAAGGGCAGTTTTAACCCTTCGTAGTTTATATAAGGAAAACAACTACAATTATTTCAAAATGAGCAAGTTTGAGGAGTATGATCTATATTCTTCGAACAAGGATTTCTTGGTTAACGAGGGTGTTATCACCTTTAACGACACCGATGGCTCGCTTTTGGCACTAAAACCTGACGTTACCCTTTCGATAATCAAGAATTTTAAAGAGGAAAACGGGGTAGAGAGATACTACTACAACGAGAATGTCTACCGTATAAGTGATACAAGCCACACTTACAAGGAAATTATGCAAACGGGACTTGAGTGCATTGGAAATATCACCGACAAAGAGGTTGAGGAGGTAGTTCTCTTAGCGCTTAAAAGCCTTGAGACTTTGAGTGACGGGTATGTTCTTTGCCTTTCGCATCAAGGTTTTGTGAATTCCTTGCTAAAACAATATAATGTTCAAAATAAAAAGGCGGTACTTACCGCCATTAACGAAAAAAATTCGGATGAATTAAAAAGACTTTCGGTAAATGATGATTTAATAAAACTAACCCAAACGTTTACTGATAATGAATCTGCTTTAGAGTTTGCAGAAAAAATCGCCCAAAGTGATGAGGCGAAAAAATCTTTCAAGGAACTTAAAGGAGTTTATGATTTTTGCAAAAATCAAGGCTTGGCAGATAAAATCAATATAGATTTCTCCCTTTCTAATGCAACCGCTTATTACAGCGGAATTGTGATGTTAGGTTTCATAAACGGTATTGCCGAGCGAGTGCTCTCGGGCGGTCAGTACGATGCGCTTATGGATAAGATGCACAAGGGCAAAGGCGCTGTTGGTTTTGCGGTTTATCTTGACACATTGGAGAGAATCGGCGAAGAAAAACCGCAACAAAAACAGTTTGTCAATGTGGCACTTCCAAAAGGCAGACTTGGTGAAAAGGTTTATGATATGTTTGAGCGTGCAGGCTTCCCCTGTCCCTCAATAAAGGAGCCTAACCGAAAGTTAATATTCGAAAACGAGGAGGCGGGCGTTCGCTTTTTCTGGGTTAAACCCTCGGATGTTGCGATTTATGTTGAGCGAGGAGCAGCCGACATCGGTGTTGCAGGAAAGGATATACTCCTTGAATATGAGCCAAAGGTTTATGAACTTTTGGATCTTAATATGGGCAAGTGCAGAATGGCAGTAGCTGCTAAAAAGGACTTTAAGGACGATACCTCGTCAACGCTTCGTGTAGCTACCAAATTTTCTAATATTGCTAAAAAGTATTACGCTGAAAAGTGCAGAGATATTGACATAATCCACCTTAACGGCTCGATTGAAATTGCTCCCATTTTGGGACTTTCCGATGTCATTGTGGATATAGTTGAAACGGGTAAAACTCTGCTTGAAAATGACTTGGCACCCTTTGAAACAATAGTGCCTATAAGTGCTCGTTTGATTGCTAATAAATCGAGCTTTAAATTCAAAACAGAAAAGATTAATGAGATTAAAAAGGGTTTGGAAGCACAGGTGAAAACAAATGATTAAAATAATGCAATATGGTGTGGTTTCGGCTGAGGAAATCTTCGCTCGCACAGAACCAACCTTTGATGTAACGGACATTGTTACCGATATTATCGACAATGTAAAAACAAACGGCGACAAGGCTTTATTTGAATACTGCGAAAAGTTCGATAAGGCAAAGCTTTCTTCTTTAGAGGTGACCGATGACGAGATAGAGGAGGCGTTTAACCTTGTTGAGCCTCGTTTTATTGAGATTTTGAAAGAGGCGGCAAAAAACATTACCGCTTTCCACAAAAATCAGGTCAGAAACAGTTTTATTGTCAACGAGAGTGACGGTGTAGTAACAGGTCAAAAGGTAACTCCTATTGAAAGGGTTGGTCTTTATGTGCCGGGTGGTACTGCAGCGTACCCGTCAACCGTGCTTATGGACAGTATCCCTGCTAAAATTGCGGGATGTGAGTATATTTGTATCACAACACCCCCGTCGGCTGACAGCAAGGTTAACCCTGTGATTTTGGCTGCGGCTAAAATTGCGGGAGTGGATAAAATATTCAAAGTTGGCGGTGCTCAGGCCGTTGCCGCTTTAGCCTACGGCACCGAAACTGTTAAAAGGGTAGACAAAATCGTAGGTCCCGGTAACGCATTTGTTGCCGAGGCAAAACGTCAGGTTTTTGGCAGAGTGTCCATTGATATGATAGCAGGACCGAGCGAA
>JAZOQF010000010.1:0-5464 GCA_045655905.1 Acutalibacteraceae bacterium
AAAAAATTATTTTTACCAACCATAATTTTTGCTGTTGCAATTGCAATGACCTTGATTCTTCTATTGGTCAGTAGCGTTGCGCTTAAACCGAATATTACCGAATATGAATTTCCGTTTTCCATTACATACGAATTTAATGGCGAAACAGTAACAATTGATGACGTTTACAAGGCTCGTTATGATAGGAACGATGGATATGCCGATAGCAAAACCCGTGTTTATCTTGGCGAAATTGCTAATATGGGTGAAGACACTACCATCTATACTATCAAAAAGGATGAAACCGGAAGAATTGAATTGTGGACTCATTTTTATCCGGACTATTTAATGGGGGACCCTGAGTACGATTATTTCGACGATGAGGCTTTTGAGCCAAGAATTTATTATTATGATAAGGAAGAAAACGAGTTTCATGATGAAGAAACTT
This sequence comes from Acutalibacteraceae bacterium, assembly GCA_045655905.1. GTDB lineage: Bacteria > Bacillota > Clostridia > Oscillospirales > Acutalibacteraceae > UBA737. The sequence goes on from JAZOQF010000010.1 coordinate 428, forward strand.
TGTCAAAACATGGTGTAAAGCTTATAAGTTTTAAATACCCGACACCAATTAAAAATTCGTTCGTTTTCTCACATATATCATATTTCAATGGTCAAGTTGTTCTCCCGACATTGCTGATTTCACTGCTTGCCTTGCTTGCGATTATTATTTTTGTAAGAAAAGAAAAAGAATTAAAATATAAGGCGATTGAAATTATTTCTATTGTGTTCAATTTCATTATTGGTTTTACGTTTTTACCAATTGTTGCAGTTTTAGCAGTCTTTATTGATATTGAGGGCGGCGGTCCTGAGTTTTATTATCAGGTACTGTACTTTATTCCTGCAGTTTCAATGCTTTCTATCGCAGCATCGGTTGCGTTGCGTCGTAAAGGCTATCGTGTGAAATCGCTTATTGTTGAATTTATAGGCCCTGTTGTTTTTGCTTTGTATTTAGGAACTTGCGCTGTGCTTGAATTATTATAAAATTTCCCTATTACTCGACGGAGAAAGTCTAATGGATATAAAAATATTATTAAAAGCGAATAAATCGAAATTGAACAAGATGTTTTCAATGAAATGTCGCTTTTTAGCAACTGTTATATTTGCTATGTTTGCTATCACAATTTTTATTGGAGGCCTTTGCCTTTATGAGGTTGATAATTACATCCAAACTCAGGCAGAAGATTTTGTAAAGCTCACTTGCGATAATGAAAGTGCGCAAATAAATGACAGTTTAAGAAATATGGAAAAATCGGTAAAGATCATGCAAAGTTATTTGATGGACTTTTTCAAAAGTAAGGCCGATATTGAGAATCGTACTTTGCAAGAAAAGGTTATAAAAAGTGCCGATGAAATGTTTCTTGACGTGGCTAAGCACACAAGTACGAGCGGAGCTGTTGCTTATTATTTCAGGTTTGACCCGGCTATATCAAGTGGTACTGCTGGATTGTTTTACAGCAAGATAAAAGGTAGCGATGACTTTGTACATTTTGAACCCACGGATATAACTATTTATGAAAAAGGCGATACCGAACATGTAGGATGGTTTTGGCAACCTTATGAAGCGGGTGAGCCAATTTGGATGCAACCGTACTATAATCAAAACAACAATATATGGATGATTTCGTATGTCATACCAATGTACTTTGAAGGAAAGTTTATCGGTATTGTGGGTATGGATTTTGATTATATTGTTTTATCCGAGAAAGTGCATAAAATCAAGCTTTATGAAAACGGATTTGCTCATTTGGAAATGGATGGCAAAATAATTTGTAACGACAACCACAAAACCGGAGCAAATAACAATGAAAACTCAACGGAATATCTGCGCAAATCAAAAGCATTGGCAAACGGAATGACGCTTGTACTTTCTGCAAGTTATGATGATATTCGTCAAATACGGCACGAAATCACCTATAAGATTTTGTTTGCTGTACTAATTCTTTCGGTGTTATTTACGGGCATTGCGGTTCTTGTTGTTAAAAAGATTGTGGACCCGCTGAAAAAATTGACAGATGCATCGATTAAACTCTCAAACGGAGACTACGATGTAGAAATTGCAGACAGTAATATGTATGAAATCAAACTTTTAAGCACAGCTTTTGAAAATATGACGACGCATTTGCGTGACCGAGAAGAACGATTGCTCATTTCTGCTAACCGTGATTCACTTACGGGTCTTAGAAATACCACCTCTTATACATCGTGGGCGGCTAAATTCGACCAAGATATTGAGGGTGAAAATGCACAGTTTGGCGTTATCGTACTTGACTTAAATGACCTGAAAAAAACAAATGATAGATACGGTCACGCTGTTGGCAATAAACTAATCATAACTGCTGCTGAGGTTATTTCGGACGTTTTCAAAAGAAGCCCTGTGTTCAGAGTTGGAGGTGATGAGTTTTTAGTGGTTCTTCAAAACGATGATTTGGAGAATTACAAAAGATTGCTTGCACAGTTTGAATTAACCTGTGCAAATACATTTGTCGAAGAGGACGATGTAAAAATTCCTATCAGCATTGCGAGTGGTTTCGCAAGATTTGATTCAGGCATAGATTTGCACTTTGCTGATGTGTTTAAGCGTGCCGATGATGCTATGTATGAAAATAAAAGTAAAATGAAAGCTATGTTGGTTTAAAATTTTAAAGTTTTTGGAGGTATGAAAAATGAAAAAGTACATTTCTTTATTAGCTATGGTTTTAGTATGCGCATTATTATTTGTTGGTTGTTCAAATAATAAGGAAGTTGATTATAGTGAATATTCGTTTGTTAACACATCATGGACAAGAGATGCCGAAAACGATGCTGAAACAATTCGTTTCGGAGCTGACGGCAGTTTCACATATTCTTGTGCATGTGGTGACCCTGTAAATGATTCTGATTTGTGCGAGGGTTACACCTATGATGATACTACAAAAACTATCACATTAGATTGTTTAGAAAATACAGACGAAATGATTACTGAAATCAAAATAGTGAAGTGTGAAGAAAATGAACTTCATTTAGATTTCGATGGTGATGTTCGCGTATTTACTAAAAAATAGTTTGCTATATATTAATGATAAAAGGTGCCGCTTTACAGCGGCACCTTTTTTATACTAAGTTTTATAATATTTCTTTAATCAGACATCCTAAAAGTTCGGATTCGGTTTTAGAATGTGTAACTAAAATTATTGGTCGGTCATCTATGATTTCGTTAATATATTTTATAGCGGTATTTATATTGTTTTCATCCAATCCCGTAAAAGGCTCATCTAACAAAAGATAATCGAAATCCGAGGCGAGTGCGCGTGCCAAGGCGACTCGTCGGCACATTCCGCCCGAAAGCTCCTCGGGTTTGCTTAAAGTATATTCTTCTAAACCTAAAGCTGTAAGTACAGAAAGTGCCTTTTCTTTTCTGGCTCCCATCAGCGTTATATTTTCCAAAACTGTTTTGTGGGGGAGTAATCTATTTTCCTGAAAAACAACGGCAGGTTTTATTGAGGGTGATTTTATCACATCACCACTTTGTGGATTTTCAAGGCTTAAAAGTATCCTTAAAACTGTGGTTTTACCGCTACCGCTTTGCCCCCAAAGACAAATTCTGTCGCCTTTTTTAATGTGTAGTGTAAAATTATTCAAAACCTCGTTTTCACCATAGGAGAAATTGATATTATTAAGTTTTATCATTCTTTTTCTCCTTTATGAAATGTTTTATTGTGCTTTCCAAAAGAATGGACAGCAAAGCCACAACTGCTGTCACAGCAAAAACCTCTGGCATTTCAATGTAAACCTGAGCATCTCTTAGCATACCGCCTATGGAAGACACGGGTTTGCAGATTACCTCGGCGGCAATGCCCGATTTCCAAGCAAAACCGAGCGCTGTGAACGCTGTTGAAATAACCGATGGAAGAATTAAAGGCAGTTTAATATTCAGCAAGGTATTAAAATATCCCAAACGGTAAACCTGTGCTAATTCCAAATATTTAACATCAATATTTTCAAGTCCGCTTTGCACAGAGTTCCAAATCATCGGCATGACCATTAAAAAGCATATAAAGACAGGTAAAATATCAGATTTAAACCATACAAATGCTAAAATAATGAAAGAGGCAACAGGAACTGCACGTATGATTTTTATAATAGGGGAGAACAAAGCGTTAAACAACCTTGAATTGTATGCCAAAACGCCACCAAAAACACCAATGATAATTCCTAATACATAACCACCGATAATTCTCAAAAGAGATAAAATAACAGCAAGATAAAATTCAGCTGTTTGCATCAGTGAAAGAAGTGTTTTGGCTGTAACTATCGGAGATGGCAAAAGAATTTCATTATTAAATATAAGGGAAGAGATGTACCATACAATTATCCAAAATAAAAGTATGGCAATTTTTTTAAGATTTGCGATGAATTTAGTTGTAGTAGAATGCATCATCAGGGAGTTTACCTCCTATAGACTGCGGATTGCTGTCAAATAAAAACTCTAAATAAGCAGAAAGGTTGGTTTTTAATTCTTTTCCGCTTTGGAATACGATATGGCAGTAGGGGATGGCCTTTTTAGCAGCTGCGGCAGGGGATACGATTTCATATTTTTCGCAAAGAGTTGCGGCTGCCTCAATATCGCTGTTAACCTTTTCGATAGAAGCTTTATATTCTTTCAAGAATGTTTTAACTGCATCGGGGTTTGCTTTTATAAAGTCGTTGTTTGCAATAACACAACCCATTACAAGGTCAGTGTCACTTACCTTTTTCCACTCGTCGTTCATATCAATAACGATTTTAGCGGCGGTGTCCTTAACTGTAATCATAGTTGCAACAGGCTGAGGAGCAATTACAATTTGATTTTCGGCAGTTGCTTTTGCAACAAGCTCCTGAGGTTGAGCAACGAATTGCAGATTAACATCAGTGCCGACAGTTAATCCGTTTTTCTTTAAACAATGAGCGATAATATATTCGGGGTTTGCGCCCTGACCTGTTGTATAAACGGTCTTACCCTTTAAATCTTTGAGGGATTTTATGGTATCGTCTTTAGTTACAACCGCCAAAACGCCCTCGGTGTTAACAGCAAGAACGGTGATACCACCATTGGTTTTATTGTAAAGGGTAGAGGCGACGTTTGTAGCAACTGCGGCAATATCAGCTTCTTTGTTTGAAACCTTTGCAATGATTTCTTGATTATCAGCCGCTAACTTTATGTCATAATCAACCTTGGTTTTACCGTTTGCAGAATCTTCCATAAGGTTAACAAGACCAATACCAGTAGGACCTGAAATGCCGTAAACAGTACATTTTACAGGGGTGTTGTCTTCGGGGGTGCTGCTTGCGTTATTACTATCAACGCAAGCGGTAAGGCCGAAGAGCAGTATTAGGGTTAATAAGATAGTTAGAATTTTTTTCATTTTAAATCACCTTAATTTCATTATTTTCTTTTTTTATTTTACCTTTGCTTTCTAAAGTGTCAAAACTACGATATAGCGTAGCACGGGAAAGACCTAACATTTTAGCAAGCAAAGACATACTAACCGATAGGGAAACTAAATGGTCATCGTTCATATTTTCAATTAAGTATTTATAA
>JAZOQF010000011.1:0-6316 GCA_045655905.1 Acutalibacteraceae bacterium
GAAAACTTTGCAGGACGAGCCTGTTTGATTTTCATAGCAGTTTTAGCCATATTATTTTCCTCCTACTTATTTCGCAAACGGAGCGCCTAAAAGTGTAAGCAACTCACGAGCTTCTTCGTCTGTATTGGCGGTGGTAACGAAAATAATATCCATACCACGAACCTTGTCTATCTTTTCATATTCGATTTCAGGGAATATTAACTGTTCCTTAACGCCCATAGCATAGTTTCCTCTGCCATCGAAAGCGTTGGGGTTAATACCTCTGAAGTCACGTACTCTTGGGAGAGCTGCATTGAAAAGTCTTTCAACGAATTCATACATTCTCTCTCCTCTGAGAGTAACCTTTGCACCGATGGGCATTCCTTCACGAAGCTTGAAGTTTGCAACAGACTTCTTAGCTTTACAAGGAATTGCCTTTTGTCCGGTGATTTTTCCAAGGTCAGTGATGATAGCATCTATAACCTTAGAATTGTCCTTTGCCTCACCGGCACCTACATTGATAACTACTTTATCGAGCTTGGGGATCTGCATAACGCTCTTGTAGCCGAATTTCTGCATCAATGCGGGTGCAATAGAAGCTTTGTATTCTTTAGCTAATGTTGACATTGTCAGTTCCTCCTACTCTTAAAAAGTCTCGCCGCATTTTTTGCACATACGGTCTTTTTTGCCATCTTCGTAGATTTTTGTGCCTACTCTGGTGGGCTTGTTGCACTTAGGACATACTAATTGAACTTTGGAAGCGTAAATAGCGCCCTCAGTCTCAATTATACCGGATGCATCTCCGGCCTTGCGGGGCTTAACATGCTTTTTAACAATGTTGATGCCCTCAACTATTACTTTACCCTCTTCGGGGCTAACCTCAAGAACTTTACCGGTCTTGTTGCGGTCCTTCTTGTCTCCTGTGAGGAGTACTACGGTATCACCCGTCTTAATGTGAAGCTTATTCATTTGTTTCTACCTCCCATTAAAGTACTTCCGGAGCAAGAGAAAGAATCTTAGTATAATCTTTCTCACGAAGCTCACGGGCTACGGGTCCAAAAATACGGGTACCACGTGGGTTTTTGTCCTCACGGATGATAACAGCCGCATTTTCGTCAAATCTGATGTATGTGCCATCATTACGGCGAAGACCCTTAGCAGAACGAACTACTACAGCCTTAACTACATCGCCCTTCTTAACTGTACCGCCGGGAGCGGCCTTTTTAACAGAAGCAACGATAACATCGCCAATGTTGGCATACCTCCTTCTGGAGCCTCCAAGAACACGGATGCACATAATTTCTTTAGCACCGGTATTGTCAGCAACCTTGAGGTAACTCTGTTGTTGTATCACAGTGTTTTCCTCCCTTTAGACTACTTAGCCTTTTCGATAATCTCAACCACACGCCAATTCTTATCCTTGGAGAGAGGTCTTGTTTCCATAATAAGAACCTTGTCGCCTAAGCCACAGGTGTTATTCTCATCATGTGCCTTAAGTCTGATAGTGTTCTTAATAATCTTCTTGTAGAGGGGGTGCTTTACGTTGTCTTCAATAGCAACTACAACGGTTTTGTTCATCTTGTCGCTTACAACCTTACCCACTCTTGTTTTACGAAGGTTTCTTTCACTCATTTTCAGCTACCTCCTTTAAGCGTTATTGCTGTTCTTGATTTCGGTTTCACGGATAATTGTCTTAACACGTGCGATATCTTTCTTAACAGCAACGATACTCATGGGGTTTTCGAGCTGATTAATGGCGAGTTGGAAACGGAGTTTAAATAATTGGTCCTTAAGGTCTGCCAACTTTTCATTTAACTCGGATAAAGTTAATTCTCTGATTTCCTTTGCATTCATTACTGCTCACCACCCATTTCCTGCTTAGTAACAAACTTGCACTTAATAGGAAGCTTGTTAGCTGCGAGACGCATAGCTTCACGAGCTAATTCCTCGCTAACTCCGCCGATTTCAAACATTACTCTGCCGGGCTTAACAACGGCTACCCAGTACTCGGGTGAACCTTTACCTGAACCCATTCGAGTTTCAGCCGGTTTCTCAGTAATTGGCTTATCGGGGAATATTTTAATCCAAACTTTACCGCCACGCTTGATATAACGTGTCATAGCAATACGGGCAGCTTCTATCTGGTTAGAGGTAATCCACGCAGGCTCTAAAGCCTGAAGACCGAAATCACCGTGTGTTACGGTGTTACCTCTTAGAGCTTTACCGGTCAAACGACCACGGTGTACTCTACGGTATTTTACACGCTTAGGCATTAACATTAGCGGGCTCCTCCTTCCTTTTTGGAGCGATTGCGGTTATCGGAAAGAACTTCACCCTTGTAAATCCAAACCTTAACACCAATCTTACCATAAGTGGTGTCAGCCTCTGCAAAGCCGTAGTCAATGTCAGCTCTGAGGGTTTGTAGCGGGATAGTGCCTTCATGATATTGTTCGCTTCTTGCGATTTCAGCGCCGCCAAGACGACCTGAAACCTGAGTTTTGATACCCTTAACGCCGAGTCTCATAGCTCTTCCGATGGAAAGCTTCATAGCGCGGCGGAAAGAAATACGCTTTTCAAGCTGAGTTGCAATATTTTCTGCAACGAGCTGTGCGTTAGCGTCAGGACTCTTAATTTCAACAATGTTGATAACTACGGTCTTGCCAATCATATTCTGGCAGATAGCACGTAGCTTCTCAATCTCGCTACCGTTACGGCCGATAACCATACCGGGCTTTGCACAGTGAATGTGAAGTCTTACACGCTTGTCGTCACGTTCGATTTCGATTTTAGCAATACCTGCACTGTAAAGTGCCTTTTTAAGGTATTTACGGAGGTTATAGTCCTCAACCAATGTGTCACCAAAGGTGCCCTTATTGGCAAACCAACGTGAGTCCCAGTTTTTGATTACGCCCACACGTAAACCGTGGGGATTAACTTTCTGACCCATATTAAAACCTCCTCATTAAATTTCACGTTCTTTAAGAACGATTGTCATATGGCTTGTTCTCTTTAAGATTCTGTGAGCTCTGCCGTGGTCCTTCGGACGAATTCTCTTAAGAGTAGGTCCGGGGCAAACAAAGCACTCAGCAACATATAAACGAGATACATCCATATTGTGATTGTTTTCTGCATTCGCAATAGCTGATGCTAAAAGCTTCTCTAAATACTCGCAAGCGGACTTAGGAGTAAATTTGAGTATAGCCATAGCCTTTTCAGCATCTTGGTTACGGATTAAATCCATAACTATTTTCACCTTACGAGGTGAAATACGGGCGTATTTAAGTATTGCCCTAGCTTCCATAGTCAAACTCTCCTTTACTTTACTTACCGCTGGTCTTAGAACCTGCATGACCTTTGAATGTTCTGGTCGGTGCAAATTCGCCGAGCTTGTGGCCAACCATATCCTCTGTTACGTAAACAGGAACGTGTTTACGTCCGTCATGAACCGCAAAAGTGTGTCCAACGAAATCGGGGAATATGGTGGATGAACGGCTCCATGTCTTGAGGACACGCTTTTCGCCGGCTTCATTCATTTCTTTGACTCTCTTTAGCAACACAGGTTGCACGTAAGGGCCTTTTTTAATGCTTCTTCCCATAAATCCTTAACTCCTTTCGCTGACTTACTTGCGGCGCTTAACGATATACTTATCGCTAGCCTTATGCTTATCACGGGTCTTGTAACCAAGGGTAGGTTTGCCCCAAGGTGTAACAGGACCGGGACGTCCGATTGGGGATTTACCCTCACCACCACCGTGGGGGTGATCACAGGGGTTCATTACAGAACCACGAACGGTAGGTCTCCAACCCATATGACGCTTACGTCCAGCTTTACCATAGTTAATGTTAGCATGCTCAGGATTTGTAACAGTACCAACAGTAGCCATGCACTTAGCAGGAACGTTGCGAAGCTCGCCGGAAGGAAGACGAAGCAATGCCATGCCGTTTTCCTTAGCCATGAGCTGTGCCATGTTACCTGCGGAACGAGCGAGCTGAGCGCCCTTGCCGGGATAAAGCTCGATATTGTGGATAAAGGTACCAACGGGGATATTAGTCAAAGGTAATGCATTACCTGGCTTAATATCTGCATCGGGACCGCTTACAACAGTGTCTCCAACCTTTAAATCTTGAGGAGCGATGATGTAACGCTTCTCGCCGTCCTCGTACTGAACGAGGGCAATGAAAGCAGAACGGTTGGGATCGTACTCTAAGGTGAGAACTGTTGCGGGGATTCCGAAACGCTCACGCTTGAAGTCGATAATTCTGTACTTTCTGCGGTTTCCGCCGCCTCTATGGCGAACGGTGATTCTGCCGTAGCTGTTTCTACCGGCATTTTTCTTAATAGCTGTAAGCAAACTTCTTTCAGGCGCTACCTTTGAGAGACCGGAATAATCCATAGTGGTCATATTACGGCGGCCGTTAGTTGTCGGCTTATAATGTTTTATAGCCATTTCTAATTTCACTCTCCTATTTTGGCTTAGCGAAACTCGTTCGAGTTTCATACATCACCGGAAATCAACGATTTCCAACAGACGGGTTCTTAGATAAGACCGTCAAAGAATTCGATAGGCTTGGAATCAGCCTTTAATGTTACGATAGCCTTTTTCCAAGCTGCGGTGTAGCCGCTGTAACGGCCCATACGCTTTTGCTTGCCTCTAACATTGATTGTGTTAACCTTAGCAACATCAACCTTGAAAAGCTGAGCTACAGCTTCAGCGATTTCAATTTTGTTAGCGTCTTTAGCTACCTTAAAGGTGTACTTCTTGTCGGCAATGCCTGACATGCTCTTTTCAGTAATAATTGGAGCAAGAATGATATCCTGTGCGGTTTTCATTATGCATATACCTCCTCAAGCTTAGCTACTGCACCCTTAACGATTACCAATGTATCAGCGTTGATAACGTCATAGGTGTTGATGGTGTTTACCTGAGCAGACTTAGCGCCCTCTATATTTGCGATGCTCTTAACAGCGAACGCATTGTTGTCCTCAAGAACGATGAGAGCCTTCTTGCCTGCGCCGATAGCCTTTAAGCAATCAGCAACAACCTTTGTCTTGTAAGCCTCAAGCTTTAACTCATCTAAAACGATTAAGTTGCCGCCAAGAACCTTGTCAGACAAAGCAGACAATAAAGCAAGTCTGCGAACCTTTTTGTTGAGAGAGTAGGAATAATCTCTCGGCTTGGGTGCGTGAACAATACCACCGTGTCTCCACTGTGGAGCTCTTGTAGAGCCCTGTCTTGCGTGGCCTGTACCCTTTTGTCTCCAAGGCTTTTTACCGCCTCCGGAAACCTCTGTGCGGGTAAGAGTGGATTGTGTGCCCTGACGCTGATTTGCAAGGTAGTTTACAACTGCCATGTGCATTACAACAGCATTAGGCTCAATTCCGAAGATAGCATCGCTCAATGTGATTTCGCCCACATTTTTGCCTGCCATATCGAGTACTGCTATATTAGGCATAATTCAAAACACTCCTTCCCTTAAGCTTTAACGCTATCGAAAAGAACTACGATACCGCCCTTGGGACCGGGAACGGCGCCCTTAACAGCGATCAAATTCTTCTCTGCGTCAACCTTAACTACACTCAGGTTCTGAACGGTTACACGTTCATTACCGAGATGTCCTGCCATTTTCTTGCCCTTGAAAACTCTTGACGGGCTGGAGCAGGCACCTAACGAACCGCCGTGGCGGTGAACAGGACCTGTACCGTGAGACTCTTTGAGTCTGCCGAAGTTCCAACGCTTAATGGTACCGGCATAGCCTTTACCTTTGGAAGTTCCTCTTACGTCAACAGCGTCACCCTCTGCAAAAATGTCAGCCTTAATAATGTCGCCAACATTCATAGCGCTTGTGTCCTCAAAACGGAACTCTCTGAGTACCTTCTTGGGAGCAACGTCACCCTTTGCAAAGTGACCCTTTTGGGGCTTGTTTACTTTTGAAGCCTTTAAATCGCCGTAGCCGATTTGTACTGCTTCATAACCGTCGTTCTCGGTTGTTTTCTTCTGTGCTACAACACAGGGGCCTGCTTCAATAACAGTAACCGGAACAACATTTCCGTTTGCGTCAAAAAGCTGGGTCATACCAAGCTTCTTGCCAACGATGCCTTTTTGCATTTCTTTTTCCTCCTATTGGTTATTGGTTGGCTTTCACCAACGTGACCTGTCGTGCGAATCGAACACCTTAATACATATCGTAGGGACAGGCGTCCTCGACTGTCCGAACACATTATTATATATTAGAGTTAATTTCGATTTCAACACCGGCGGGAAGCTCAAGACCGGTCAAAGCTTCAACAGTTTTGTTGGAAGGTCTGATTACGTCAATAAGCCTTTTGTGTGTCCTC
>JAZOQF010000012.1:0-3102 GCA_045655905.1 Acutalibacteraceae bacterium
GTCCTTTAACTGTTGTTCACGTTTGATTTTTTTAAGGCGTGTAAATTCGGTATAATTGCCAAAATATTTTTCTGTTTTGCCATATTCGATTTCATAAACACAGTTTGCTATGTTATCAAGGAACATTCGGTCGTGAGAAACTACAACAAAGGCTTTTTTGTAGTCTTTTAAGTAATTTTCCAACCAAGAAATAGCCTCAATATCGAGATGGTTTGTAGGTTCGTCCAATAATAGAATGTCAGGCTTTGAAAGAAGTAGTTTCAAAAAGGCAATTTTGGTTCTTTGACCACCTGAAAATTCAGAAAGTTTTTTATCGCGTTCGGATTGATTAAAACCGAATTTTTTAATTGCTGCTTCATATTCTTTTTCGAAATAAAAACCACCCAAATTCGTGAATGAATCAAGTAAGCTTGTGTAACGTTTGATATTTTCTTCACTTTGAGTGGACTCCATATCATACTGAGCCGTTTCAAGTTCTGATTTGACTTTCAAAATTTCCTTGTAGGCATCACGAATTTCTTCTACCAATGTTTTATTTTCATCAGCAAAGGTCATCTGGGAGAGGGTGCCAATTTTCGGTTTTCCCGACATAACAAAACTGCCCTTGTTGTTAGTGTCGTCATGGGTAATGCTGTATTCTCCGCTAATAATCTTTAAAAGGGAGGTTTTACCGCTACCATTACGACCTACAAGGGCAATATGTGAGTTATCGGTTATTTCAAAATTTATTTCACTTAAGATTTGCTCCCCTGATAAATCAAGGGAGCCGTTTTTAATAGTCAGTTGCATTATTTACTTTTTCCTGTATAGATGTCTTGAATAAGCTCCATAACACGGTTATAGTCAGCTTTAGAAAATTCACGCATAATTTTTATGATATTTTGCTCTTTTTTTGTTGCTACAAAAACCTCGGTTTTAGGAAACTCGGGTTCAGGAGATTTTAAAAAGTTAGTGTCGGAATTTTTACAAGGTTCTTCACCTTTAAAGAGTTGGCATGGCGAAACACCAAAAATCTCAGACAACTTAAAAAGGCGTTCAGCACTTACAATACCTTGTCTTTCCATTTGAGAGTAGGTGCTGCATTTAATATCAAGTTTTTCTGCAATCTCGGTTTGGGTGAGATTGGCAAGATTACGGTATTTTACGATGCGTTCATTAACACTATTCATGATAACACTGCCTTTTATGTATATTTTTCTTGACTTGCCTTTTAAAAATTGCTATAATCTTTGGGTAATATTTTGCTGGAGTGGCTCAGTTGGTAGAGCAGCTGATTCGTAATCAGCAGGTCGTGGGTTCGAGTCCCATCTTCAGCTCCAAAATCCTTCATTTTTGAAGGATTTTTATTTTATTATTTAAATTATTTTAGCATTTTTTAAGTCATATGTCAAGAATCTCAAATTTTGCAAAATAAATAATTCTCGGTTGATTTTAAATATTGTTTGTGATATACTTTAAATGCTGTAAAATACTTGATTTTGAGTGAGTGTCGTATGGAAAAATATATATCTGAAAGCCGTGAAAAAACCGAAGAAATTGCTGCGGAATTTTCAAAGTCGTTATCTGGTGGCGAGGTCGTCGCTTTTAGAGGCGGTTTAGGTATGGGTAAAACCTGTTTTACGAGAGGGCTGGCCCGTGGTCTTGGCTTTAATGGTGAGGTTACATCGCCAACTTTTGCTTTAATAAATGAATATTTCGGTGGAAGGCTTAGTATTTTCCATTTTGATATGTACAGAATTGATAGTTGGCAGGATTTATATTCAAGTGGTTTTTTTGAATATTGCGAAGAAAATGGTGTTGTTGTTGCTGAGTGGAGTGAGAATATCGAAAACGCTCTGCCTGAAAATACGGTATATGTTGAAATTAAAGCTTTAGATGAAGAAAAAAGAGAAATTTTAATTTATAAAAAGGGGGAAGGAGTTTGAAAATTTTAAGTGTTGAATGCTCCGCAACTCCTTGCTCCGTAGCCGTTAGCGAAAACGGTAAAATTTTAGCGTCGGCTTTTTCTAATGTTAAGCTAACTCATTCCCAAACGTTGATGCCGATGGTTGAGGCTGTTTTGCGGTCTTCTCTTTTGAGTATAAATGATATTGGTGCATTTGCGGTTAGTAGTGGCCCGGGGTCTTTCACGGGAGTACGTATTGGTATTAGTGCTATTAAAGGTATGGCTCAGGCAAACAACTTGCCTTGTATTTCGGTCTCCACCTTAGAAAGTATGGCTCAAAATTATTCAGATACCGAGTGTTTTGTATGCGCTGTAATGGATGCTCGTTGTAAACAGGTGTATAACGCTTTGTTCAGCAATGAAAATGGTGTTTGCGAGAGACTTTGCGATGATAGGGCGTTAGCGATTGATGATTTGGTGCCTGAGATAGTAGAGCTTGCAAACAAGGGCAAAAAAATATATATCGTTGGTGATGGTGCTGAGATTTTTTACGAAGCTATAAAAGAAACCGATAATGTGCTGCTTGCTGATGAGCAACGGCGTTTTCAAAACGCCACAGGCGTTTCGGCGGTGGCTGAGAAAATGTTTAAAAATAACAATTATATTACTGCAAAGGAATTACAGCCCAAGTATTTAAGGCTACCTCAAGCAGAAAGAGAACTTAAAAGGAAAGAGGAACAAAAATGAAAATTGCATTAGGTTGTGACCACGGCGGATTTGAACACAAAGAGGCGATTTTTGCTCATTTAAAGGAGCGTGGCTTTGAGGTTGAAGATTTCGGAATTTACGAATGTGTTTCTGTCGATTATCCTGAAATCGCTTTAAAGGTCGCTAACAGCGTTTCTAAGGGTGAAAACGAACTTGGTATATTGGTTTGCGGAACAGGAATCGGAATGTCTCTTGCGGCAAATAAGGTAAAGGGTATTAGAGCTGCTGCTGTTAGTGAACATTTTTCTGCTAAGTACACAAGACTTCACAACAACTCTAACATTCTGTGTATTGGTGGCAGAGTTATCGGTGTTGGTACAGCGCTCGAATTGGTTGATTTGTTTGTTGACACAAAATTCGAGGGTGGACGTCACCAAAAAAGAATTGATATGATTACAGCTATCGAAGAATAAACTTAAAGACCTTGTTTTCAAAACAAGGTCTTTTTT
>JAZOQF010000013.1:0-10329 GCA_045655905.1 Acutalibacteraceae bacterium
ACAGAACGACATGGCTACGATCCGACTTTTTGGCATTTTAAATCAAGTAACAAAAAAGCGACTTGGAAAAACCAAGCCGCTTTTTTAAAAACATTTTTAAGGGATTAACCTTAGCGGAACTTACGCTTACGTGCGGCTTCCGACTTCTTTTTACGCTTTACAGAGGGCTTTTCGTAATGCTCTCTCTTGCGAACTTCTTGAATAACACCGTCTTTAGCGGTTTGTCTTTTAAAACGACGCAAAGCATTATCCAAAGATTCGTTTTCTTTAATTTTAACTTGACTCATTTATATTCCCTCCCTCCGCAAAATTGCAGGGGTATTATTTAAAATTTTTAGCTATGTATTATTGCTATGATTTCAAAGCAACAATATTAGCAACGATGGCGAGTACGAAGAAAAGTATAGCAATATACTTTGTCCAGCGAGCTAATGAAGCATCTACGGTTCTTGCCTTGTTTTTAGAAAGAAACGTATCAGCACCACCAGAGATAGCACCGTTAATACCGGCACGTCGACCTTGTTGTAACAAAACAACTGCGATAATAATTAAAGAAATTAAAATCACTAATGCTCCAACTATAATTTCGATTGCGCTCACTTGGTTTCACCTCCGACATCCAAATCTTATAATATGATAACACAGTTCAACTCATTTTGCAACATTTTTTTATTCAATATAACAATTTATTTCTTTTTGAAAACAAAAAGCATACTAAATACATAGTTTAATATAATAATCACTACATTAACAATGGCTTTTGCCCAAAAACCTTTAATTCCAAAAAGCTCGGAATTTAAGCCGATATTAAATAAAACTGTTGGAAAAACAATTTCAATTATTCCTGTAATGATACGTGAAACATAAAAAGTTGACATTTCCTTAAACAAAACTTTTGCTTTAAAAGAAGTGCTTGAAAACACAAAAACTTTGTTTGTCACAAAAGCAAAACTCACGGAAACTACCCAAGATATGAAATTACTAAACGTCATATCTTGGGATAAAAATTTCACAAAAATTGTATAAACAGTGAAATTTACAACCGTTGTTGCAATTCCAAAAATTATATAAAGTAAAATGTCTTTATATTTTTTAATAAGATTTAACACATTCATTATTTAACTACAATATTAACAAGTTTTTTGGGAACGTAAAGTTCTTTAATTATAGTCTTTCCGTTAATTTCATTCTTAATTGCATCGTTTTCTTTTGCAATAGCAAGTGCCTCATCAGTGGAAATTTCGGCAGGAATGTTAATACGTGCTTTAATTTTACCATTAACCTGTATAACAATCTCTACAGTCGAATCAACACATTTAGCCTCGTCAAATTTTGGCCACTGTGTTTCATTCAACATGCCCTCAAATCCATTATTAACCCAAAGTTCTTCTGTAATATGAGGAGCAAATGGGTTAAGAAGAATTATAAATGTCTTAAATTCTTCACGTGTAATAGCACCGGTAGATTGAATGGTATTGAGTAACGCCATTAAAGCAGCAATAGCCGTATTCATTTTAAGATTTTCGATATCTTCGGTAACCTTTTTAATTGTTCTGTGGATTTCTGTTTCAATTTCCTTGCGGTAGCCACCATCGATAATATTGTTAGCCAAAGCCCAAACCTTATCCAAGAAACGTTTACTTCCCTTTATTGAAGACTGACTCCAAGGAGCAGCTTTTTCAAAATCTCCGATAAACATTTCATAAACACGCATTGTATCAGCGCCGTAATTATCAATGATTTCATCAGGATTAACGACATTACCTCTCGACTTTGACATCTTCTCGCCGTTTTCACCTAAAATCATACCGTGGCTTGTACGCTTTGAATATGGCTCAGCATCAGGAACGGCGCCAATATCATAAAGGAATTTATGCCAGAAACGACTGTACAATAAATGCAAGGTAGTATGTTCCATACCGCCGTTGTACCAGTCAACAGGACACCAATATTCCAAAGCTTCCTTAGATGCCAATTCCTTGTCATTATGAGGGTCACAGTATCTTAAGAAATACCAAGAAGAACCTGCCCATTGTGGCATTGTGTCGGTCTCACGCTTAGCAGGAGCGCCACAATGAGGACATGTGGTATTTACCCAATCAGTCATTTTAGCAAGTGGGGACTCACCGTTATCAGTCGGCTCGTAAGAATCAACATTAGGAAGAACTAAAGGAAGTTCGCTTTCGGGTAGCGGTACATATCCACATTTTTCGCAGTATACAACAGGTATCGGCTCGCCCCAATATCTTTGGCGAGAGAATACCCAGTCACGAAGCTTATAGTTGGTCTTAACCTCACCTATTCCCTTCTCGGTTAACCATTCCTGAATTTTAACCTTTGCGTCTTCAACAGACAAACCATTAAGGAAGTCAGAGTTAACAAGTGTTCCGGTAGCGCAATCGGTAAATGCTTCTGCTTGAACATCAGCACCGCCTGCAACAACCTCGATGATCGGCAAATTAAATTTCTTGGCAAATTCCCAGTCGCGTGTATCGTGAGCAGGAACAGCCATAATTGCACCTGTGCCGTAAGAAATAAGTACGTAATCGGAAATGAAAATCGGAATTTCTGTGTTGTTAACAGGGTTAATCGCAGTAATACCCTTAAGCATTACACCGGTCTTGTCTTTAGCAAGCTCGGTACGCTCAAAATCAGATTTTTTAGAAGCTGTTACCTGATATTCCTTAACTTCACTCAAATTTTCAATTTTGTCTGCCCATTTTTGAAGTAAAGGATGCTCAGGAGACATTACCATATATGTTACACCGAACAAAGTATCGGCACGAGTTGTAAATATTTCAAAGGTATCGCCAATATTTGTATTAAATGTTACCTGAGTGCCGTAAGACCTACCTATCCAGTTTCTCTGCTGAGTCTTAACACGCTCAATGAAATCAACGTTATTAAGGCCGTCTAAAAGTTTTTCAGCGTACTCAGTAATCTTAAGCATCCATTGGCTTTTTTCTTTTTGTACAACTTCGCTACCGCAACGCTCGCACACACCGTTAACAACCTCTTCATTTGCAAGAACACACTTACAAGAAGTACACCAGTTAACAGCCATTTTGCTTTTATAAGCTAATCCCTGTTTGAATAACTGTAAGAAAATCCATTGGGTCCACTTATAGTATGAAGGGTCGGTAGTATTAACCTCACGGCTCCAGTCAAATGAGAAACCTAAAGATTTAAGCTGTCTTTTAAAGTTAGCAATATTGTTTTCTGTAACAATAGACGGATGGATATGATTCTTTATCGCAAAGTTTTCAGTAGGAAGACCAAAAGCATCCCAACCCATAGGATAAAGTACATTGTACCCCTCAAGTCTTTTCTTACGACTAACAATATCAATAGCAGTATAAGAACGAGGATGTCCAACGTGAAGACCTTGACCTGATGGATAAGGGAATTCTACAAGACCATAAAACTTAGGTAAAGTATAGTCATTCTTAGCCGCAAAAGTCTGTTCGTCATCCCAAATTTGTTGCCATTTCTTTTCAATTTCTGAGTAATTGTAAAAATTTTCCATATCTTTATGCCTCTTTTTCGTTTATAAGAATTTCATCTAAATCTAAAATTTCGCCATCACTCCACATTTTATCAAGGTCATAGAACTCGCGCTCGTTACGACCAAAAATATGAATGATTACACTACCATAGTCCAATGCAACCCAACCGGTCGCCTTGCCCTCAATGTGATGTGGAGAAATCCCGCTTTCTTTAAGCTTATCCTCAACCTCATCACAGATAGCACGCACTTGAGTAGAAGAATTAGCAGTACACAGAACAAAATAATCAGCCAAAACTGTTAAATCTCCAATTTTAATGACAGATATTTCTCTACCCTTTTTTTCGTTAATTGCATTAGCCGCAATTTTAATAATTTCAATACTTTCCATCAACTATCCTCCAAGCAAAGTACCGCCTCGTTAAAGGCAGCAACCGTATCAGGATGTATTGCCTTAGAACGCTCGGTTAGGTCGATTATTGAATATTTAAGCGCATAAACAAACGCTTCATCCAACGATTTATCGACAAGATTTCTTATAATATTAACATCAGGATAATTTCTATCCATAGATGTGAAATCGGCAAGATATAATATTTTGCTAGTCAAACTCATATTAGACTTTGCAGTCGTATGGTAACGAATAGCATCTAAAATTTCTTCGTCCTTAATATTTAAAACAGTTTCAACAAATTTTGCTCCGGAAATCGCATGCCACAGCTTTTCGGCAGAGATTTCAATTTGTGAAAGGGTGATGTTATTATTATTAAAAATTTCAAAATGTTCATCTTTACTTGAATTTTTTGTAATATCGTGCAACAAGCCTGCAAGATAACATTTTTCTTCATCACCATGGTATTTTTCTGCTAAACGTTTTGCTTCGTCGGCAACGCAGAGAGAGTGATAAAATCTTCCTTTGTTGAGCCGTTTTTCAAGCAACTCTTTAAATTCTTTGATGTTATTCACCGCATACGCCTCTCTTGGTTAAAAACTCATATACCTTTGTCGGGAAAAGTTCGCTGTTTTTCATATTATTATCTCTAAGCATTGTAGACGATACAGACGGTATTATATCATTTTTAAAGATAATATTCATACCCTCTTTAGTAAATCTTTTGACACATTCATTAAATTCATTATCGTCCGTAACAGTACGCTTATACACGATAAACGGCAGCATTTTCATTAATTCTTTATACTTGTACCACTTATCAAAATACACAAACATATCCCCGCCACAAACAAAAGCGAAATCAGTATCTTTATACCTTTCTTGCAAAAGCTTTACAGTATCATAAGTATAGCTTTTACCTTCACGCTCAAATTCAATCAGACACAACTCACATTTTGTAAACTCTGTAGCCACTATACGGCACATCTCAATGCGAGTGTCATCATCAATAAGAAATTGCATGGTTTTATGCGGTGGAATTCTGTCAGGCATTAGAAGAATTTTATCAATTTCAGGATCATTATTTAAACTTTTAAGTATTTCATAATGACCTATATGAAAAGGATTAAAAGTGCCGCCAAAAATTGCAGTCAGCATTATTTCACCAGCTTAATGGTTTTATTGTTCTTACTCTCTTTATAGAGAATGAATTTTCTGCCAATAACCTGAACAACATCGCTTTTAGTTGCATTTGCAAGCGTATCAGCTGTTTCTCTAGCAGTAATCGGTGAGGTTTCAAGAACAGAAAGTTTAATAAGTTCTCTAGCTTCCAAAGCATCCACAACCTGTTTTACAGTTGTGTCTAATACTCCAGATTTTCCCACCTGAAGTATAGTTTCCATATCATTCGCCATAGCTCTTAGTTGTGCTCTTTGTCTACTGTTTAGCATATATTCGCCTCATTGTTAAATGTATTTTTTAAGTTCTTCTTTAAATAATCTTAACGCCTTTCCACGATGGCTAATGGCGTCTTTTTGTTCAGCGGTTAACTGACTAAATGGTCCGTTTTCACTTATAAACAACGGGTCGTAACCAAAACCGCCTGTTCCCTCTTGGCGCTCGAAAGCAATGTGTCCGTGACACCGACCCTCTACGGTAAATTCTCTGCCATCAGGGAAAACACAAGCAATAGCCGCTGTGTAATGTGCCTTTCTTTTCTCCATAGGGACATCTTTTAACTCGTTTAAGAGTTTATCATTGTTATCTTCATCATTGCCACCTGAATACCTTGCAGAATATATTCCGGGTGCACCACCTAGATAATCAACACATATTCCCGAATCATCAGCAACAGAAATGAGTCCTGTGAATTCAAGACCGGCTTTTGCTTTCAAAAGTGCGTTGTCTTTGAAATCGGTTCCGTTCTCTTCTATTTCGGGCATTTGAGTGTCAAAATTCTTTTCACTCAAAACCTCAAAACCTAATGGTTTTAAGATGCGCTCAAGTTCAACTAGCTTTTTTTGATTTTTTGTTGCAATAAATACTTTCATATTATTCACCGTCAAATATACCGTCTGCAAACTCACGAGAATTAAATGGTTGAAGGTCATCAATACCCTCGCCAACACCAATAAACTTAACCGGTATATTAAGTTCATTTTTAATCGGGATTATTATACCGCCTTTTGCAGTACCGTCCAATTTAGTCAATACAATACCTGAAATCTCGGTAACATTTTTAAATTCTTTAGCTTGGTTTACGGCATTTTGTCCTGTAGTAGCATCTAAAACCAACAAGGTTTCAATATCCGCATCAGGTAATTCCCTTTTTATTACCCTGTTGATTTTAGCAAGTTCATCCATCAAATTTTTCTTGTTATGAAGTCTTCCTGCCGTATCACAAATAATAACGTCTGCGTTGTTAGCTTTAGCGGAAGCTATTGTATCAAAAACAACCGATGCAGGGTCGGTACCCTCAACACTTTTTACCATTGAAACGCCTGCGCGATCAGCCCAAACAGCCAACTGGTCGATAGCAGCGGCACGGAAAGTATCAGCCGCACCCAAAACTACCTTTTTACCATCAGCTTTAAGTTGCGATGCTATTTTGCCTATTGAAGTGGTTTTACCAACACCATTAACACCAATAACAAGAATAACCGAAGGCTTTGTATTAAGATTTAACCCCTCGTCCTCACCTAACATATTTGAAATGATTTCTTTCATCATTGACTTAATATTGTTGGGGTCAGTCTCGCCGGTTTCTTTGATTTTAGCACGCATTTTATCGCATATTTGGGTTGATGTTTCAAAACCGATATCCGACAAAACAAGAATTTCCTCAAGTTCTTCAAAAAACTCTTCATCAATTTTAGTAAAGCTATTAATTATACTGTTAACACTGTCCGCAATAGAAGAACGTGTCTTTTGAAGTCCTGCTTTAATTTTGCTGAAAATTCCCATAAAAAACTCCTAAGGTAAAATTATGCTGTTTCTGTAAGTTCAAGCTTTTTCTCAAGCTCGTTGACATTTAACTCCAATAATTTTGTAACGCCTTTTTCTTGCATTGTAACACCGTAAAGCATATCAGCAGCTTCCATTGTACCTCTACGGTGGGTAACACAGATAAACTGTGTAGCAAAATCAGACGACTTCATATAATCGGCAAAGCGTTCAACGTTAATATCGTCAAGTGCTGTGTCAACCTCATCAAGGAAGCAGAAAGGTGGAGCATTAACACGCATTATAGCAAAGTAAATTGACAAAGCAATAAGTGCTTTTTCGCCACCGGAAAGACCATCCAAACTCGGTACATTTTTGCCCGGCAACTTAACATTAATATCAATTCCGCTTTCCAAAATATTTTCAGGGTCAGAAAGCGAAAGATTAGCACTACCGCCACCGAATAACTCAACAAATGTTTTCGAGAAATTATCACTGATTTTTTGGAAACCTTCGGTGAATATTTCTTTCATTTGTGTTGTTAATTGGTTTATAAGCTTATAAAGCTCGGCACGTGTCTTTTCAACATCCTCAACCTGAGCGCTGAGAAAATCATATCTTTCTTTAACCTCAGCATATTCCTCAATAGCTGAAACATTAACATTACCAAGTGCTCTGATTTTACCCTTAATTTCGCTCAAGGTTTTCTTAGCTTCACTTGGGTTTTCAATTTCAATTCCTAAATTCTCAGCTTCACTTCTCGTTAACTGATATTCGTCAAATAGTTTAGCAATTACCTCGTCATATTCACGCATCATAACCTCTTTGCGTTCAATCAAACGAGCTAATTCGCCACTAATTTGTTCGCGTCTTGCGGTTTTTTCACGCTCACCCGAACGAAGCTCAACACCAGATTTTTCGGTTTGATTTCTTTTCTCAAGCATGTCAGCAATATTTTGCTCACCGTCAACAATTTTCTGTTTTAAAGAAGCAATTTCATTCTCAGTATCATTGATAGTGGAATTTAATGTTGCATTTCTAAGATTTAATTCGCTAATTTCAGCATCAATTTCTAAAGTACGACGTTCTCTTGAAGAAATCATATTGATAATCGAATCTTTAACATTGTGCAAAGATTCAATATCCTTTTCAACCTCAATAATATTGAGTTTGATTAAAGTAATATCTTCTGTTAAGGTATCACGTTTTGTAGTAAGAGAATCTCTGCCGCCTGTCATTTTATCAATTTCGGTTTGAAGTTTAGTTTTCTCACTATCAAGTTCGGCTATCTTCTTTAAAGATTCCTCGGCCTTTAACATCAAAGAAGTTGATTTTTCAGAATTGATTTTCTCTTCATTTTTAATAGCTGAAAGTGACTCGTTAGCATTTGCTATTAGTTCTTCAATTCTCTTAATTTCTGCTAAAGCACGAATTTTATCTTCGTTAACAGTTATAAGTTCAGCTTTAATTGCGGTGATTTCAGCCTCAATTTTTGATGCATCTAACACTGCAACATCTAACTTAGATGTGACATCTTTAATCTTTTCAGAAAGCTTTTGGGCCTCATCTTCGAAACGTTTAATATCAGAAGAACGGCTTAAAAGTCCTGAATGCTTGCTTAGTGAACCACCGGTCAACGAGCCGCCGGCGTTAATAATTTGACCATCCAAGGTAACAACCTTAAAGCGATAACCAAACTTTTTAGCAATATTTGCAGCAGAATCGATATCTTCTGCTACAACTGTACCGCCTAATAAATACTTGATGATTTCTTTATATTTCGGCTCGCATTTAACCAAATCCGCAGCATTACCGATGAAACCAAACATATTTTCAAAACCGGTTTCTTTAAACTCTTTTGCAGTAATTGTAGCAACAGGTAAAAATGTTGCGCGACCACCCTTATTATTTTTAAGGTAGTTAATTGCTCTTTTAGCATCGGCTTCAGTTTCAGTTATAACGTTTTGTATAGCATGACCCAAAGCGGTTTCAACAGCAATGCTATACTCACTATCAACCTTAATGAGCTGAGCAACAGTACCGCAAATTCCATTTAGCAAACCTGTTGAACTTTGAGCGATTACGGTTTTGACTGCAAAGCCAAAGCCTTCTAAATTATTTTCAAGGTCCTTTAAAATTTGAATTCTGCGCTTTTTAGCTTCTAAATCCAAATTTAAAGTATCATTTTCTTGTTTTAAAGTGTTAATTTTTTCGTTAGCAGAAGAAAACTTAATTTCAAAACCTTTAAGCATATTTTGAGATACATTTTCTGTTTCGCTTAAAGATTTTAAAAGATTATCAGTTTCGTTTAATTCAGTCTGTAATGAATTTAAATTGTCATTTATAACCTTTTTCTGCTCATCTAAAACTATTGCTCTTGCTTTAATATCTTCAATAGCAGTATTTGCTGTGACCATATCAACACGCAAATCAGCGCTGTTTTGAGAAAGGAAGTTGAGTTCTCTAATTTGTGACTCGATTTGACGTGAAATACTCTCACTATCACTAAGTAGCTCTGACAATTCAGTTTCAAGCAAAGAAAGTTTTTGTGATAATTCCTCTTTTAGTGTGTTCTTTTGAGCGATCTCGTTTTCTTTAGAGGCAATTTCTTCATTAGCCTCGGTATCGTTCTTACCCAAATTCAGTTTTTCCTCATTCAAACGAGTGATATTATCATTATTGTGTTCAATATTATTTTGAAGAACAGTGATTTGGCCGTCAAGTTTCAATATCTCTTCGTTGGTTGAAGAAATATTAAGTCTTTCTCCTTCAATATCAGAAGTGAGACGTGCAAAATATGCAGTATTTTCCTCAGTTTTACGGTCAAATTCCTCTAAATCTTTTTCGATTTCCTTGTATGAAAGCTGTGCTAAAGCGATTTTGCTTTCCTGATTTCGCAAGGTTTCCTTGGAATTGTTAAGAGTGTGAAGCCAAAGTCCGATTTCTAAATTTTTCTTTTCATCGGATAAATCAAGGAATTTCTGTGCTTTTGCACTTTGTTCCTTCAAAGGACCTACTCTGTCCTTTAACTCATCTAAAATGTCGTGTAAACGAAGCAAGTTATCCTCAGCAGATGCGAGTTTTCTTTCTGCTTCAATTTTACGGTAGCGGTACTTTGATATTCCCGAAGCTTCTTCGAAAATGTCACGTCTCTCACCTGACTTAGAACTGATAATATTATCAATCTTACCTTGTCCAATCATAGAGTAACCGTCACGGCCAAGACCTGTATCCATAAAGAGTTCGTGAATATCCTTTAAACGCACCGAAACACCGTTAATTGCATACTCACTCTCATGTGAGCGATAGTAACGGCGTGTAATACTAACAAAATCATTATCAAAGTTAAGCGTTCTGTCGGTATTGTCAATATTTAAAGTAACCTCGCAAAAGCCGTGAGGACGACGAATTTCGGTACCACCGAAAATTACATCCTCCATTGACTGACCACGAAGACTTTTGGTAGACTGTTCACCCAGTACCCAACGTA
>JAZOQF010000014.1:0-2058 GCA_045655905.1 Acutalibacteraceae bacterium
GGTATGATTTTCCAAACCGAAAAACAACTCAAAGAACTTGGTGACAAACTTCCTGCCGATAAAAAAGCTCCTATCGAATCTGCTCTCGAACAACTCAAAACTGCTCACAAAGAGCAAAACCTCGAGGCTATCGACAAAGCTATGGAAGCTCTCAACTCTGCATTCCACGCTGCAAGTCAAGATATGTACAACGCAGCTAACGCTCAAGGCGGTGCTCAGCCTGGTCCTGACTTCAACGCAGGTGCTCAAGGTGGCAATCAAGGTGGCGATAACGTAACTGACGTCGACTTCGAAGAAGTGAAATAATTACACCTTATATATAATAGGGTAGAGGCGCATCAATTTTTGCGCCTCTATTTTTTTGCAACTATCTTAATTCCTCATTCTTTATTCATACTATTGCATATGTCAAAAAAAAAGACTAACTTTGCACGCTCAAAAAAAACAATATTTAATTACTAATTTAATAACACTTAATTATGAAAAAATTATCTTTTTTGATGGCGATCTTAGTATCGCTTGCAATGGCTTTCACTGCTTGTGAAAAAAATCCTAATGGAGGCGAAACTCCTGGTGGTAATGATACTACTGCTACTCCTAATGCTGAAGTAACAGAGTTGACTGGTATGATTATCTACAAAGCTGAACCTATTGCTTATATTTTTCCTTCTTTTAATCAATTCCATTTCCAAGGATTGACTAATGGTGCAACTTACGACCCTAGTACAGGCGATTGTTCAGGTAGTGGTCTTCTAGTAGAGGTTACCCAAGCTTTCTCTTATGTCGAAAATAATTTGCCTTTGTCAACAGAATTCACTCCTTTCGAAATGACTGCCGACAATTATATCAAAGAAATTTTCCCAGGTGCAACAGGTGGTGTTGCTATCTATGAAATCGCTAATGGCGTTTTGGATGAAAAATCATTTTTGTCAACTCGCGATTTCAAAGTTAAACTCGAAATCGGCAAAACTTCTGTTAAATTTACTGTAGAATGTAATGTTGAAGGCGAAGAGTATCTTTTCTCTTTCGACGGAACTCCATTGCTTGCTGATATTTCTAAATTCTGGCGCGAAGCTAAAGATGAAGGCCCTAAATTCGAAGGCGCTGAAACTTATGCTCAAGCCGAAGTTATCTATTATGGCGAAACTGGCATTTTACCAGTTAATGTTATCGAAGTTGTTTTGTTGAGCGAAGATCAAACTTCTTTTGCTAACTTCTATTGCTATGGCTCTTTGAATGATATCAAAAATGTATACGGAACATTCAATGTTGCTACAGAACATAAAGAGGGTACTATGGCAAAATGTCCTGGCCTTTATTTAACTGAAGAAGGCGGTTATGCTTATCCTTCATTCGTTGCTCGCAACTACTCGCAATCTGGTGCCGACTATTATTTCGTTAATGCTGGCTCTCTTACTATCGAAGAAGGTAAAATATCTTTCGATTTGTCTTCTTTGAATGGTTCTAAGTTTACAACAAACTATACAGGTAACATTGCTGTTAAATCTTACAAAGAGGCTTATCCTAATGGAGCTCAAAAAAGAGCTGTTGTAAAACAAAATGCAATAAAATCTCAAACTTTCGAAGTTGCTCCATATAATCTCTTGTTTTAATTGTTATAATAAATACATACAAATGAAAAAGCTGCGTCATCTCTTTGATGCAGCTTTTTTTTTGTTTAATATGTTTTTATTTTATATATCAGTGTAATTATAATCATATTGTAACATATGATATGATTAAAAATAGAAATATTTAGTTTAATTAAATTTTACTGCTTAATTTAATCAATTTTTTGGACCTAATTTTATCTAAAAAACGCGAAAAAATCCAAAAACGCGAAAAAACCATCTATTAAAGGTTCAAAAAACTCATAAAAAAAGCCTTAAAAGCGGGTAAAAACATGTTTTAAAACATAAAAAAGCAATAATATTAAAATTTTTCTCTCTCAAATATAGCGAGTTATAAAAAACTTTACAAAAAACTTCAAAAATATTTTGGTAGTTTCGGAAAATGTTGTAACTTTGCATCCGCAATCGAGAGAGGTTGCCTGCGAGT
>JAZOQF010000015.1:0-1872 GCA_045655905.1 Acutalibacteraceae bacterium
TCTAACTGTGTGTGTTATACCGGCACACACGATAACGATACTACACTTGGTTGGTACCAAAAGGCCAGCGACAAAGAAAAGGCATTGTTTCATAAATTAGTTCCAAAAAAATACGAGTCACCTGTTTTGAATTTAATTTCCTTTGCACTTAGTTCAAAAGCCAAAATGGCTATAATTCCGTTTGCTGATTATTTGGAACTTGATTCTTCGCATCGCATCAACACCCCCTCTACACCCAAGGGCAACTGGGAATGGCGCTTTTCGGTGGAAGATATAACCGAAGAACTCAAGATCAAAATGAAGAATATATAAAAAATCCCGATAGTCACCTATCGGGATTTTAAATTATTCTGCTACTTTTTCCTCTAATTCAATGTCAGCAACTACCACATTAACCTGTGTCACAGCAGTTCCTGTCATATTTTGAATTTTTTCTTTAACATTTGCTTGAACCTTTTCGGCAACATCCTTTACAAATGCTGCTTCCTTAACGCTGATATAAATATTGATTTTAAGTGCACCGTTGACACTTTCAACCTTAACACCTGTAAATGGAGTTTTGGTCTTGACAGCGCCTTTTAAATCAATAGCTTTTTTTGAAAGTCCTGCAACGCCATCAATTTCCTTTGCGGCAATTTCGGCCATTTTTGCTAATACCTCAGTATTAACCGAAAGCTCTGTTTTGTTATCCATATATTTATACCTCCGTAGAATGTATTACAAAATCTCACAATATCATTATACCACAATTTTAAAATAACACAACAAAAATTTTAATCAATGGGTATTATTTTAATTTGCGCAAGAGGTATTTCGGTTTCGCCAATAATTACATCCTGAATTTGCAATGTTTGCTGAGAAGTTAATCCCTCGCTTTTAACTGCAACTGATATCCCGTTGTCATTTATAATTGCCAACGCCTGTTTAAATCCCTTTCCTTTAAGCAAGGCTTCTATGTTGCTTTCCTGTTCCATTCGATTAGCTATTTCTTCAACCTTTGCAAGGGCAGACTTCTTATCTCCTTCTTTAAGTTTATCATTATCAAGGGTTTCTTCTATAAGTTCGATAGCATCTTCCCTTGCGCGTTCTCGGTCTTTTTTAGCAGTAGCAAAATAATCCGTATCTGCTTTTGCCGAGGTTTGAACTGCATCACCCTCGGAAGAAGTGCTAACATAAGATGCTTCACCCAAATACTTTGTATCGCTCGGCAAATACTTAGTATTAAGCCATATAGCCGCTCCCAAAGCCACAACCATTAAAGCCACCGTCAATTGACTTTTTCCTAAAACCTTACCTTTTTTCACTATGTATTCCTCCCACAAATGTATACTCTTTTAGAATTTATATCCAAAGCTGCCATAACAGCATTTTGAATTTTCTCAATAATCACCTCGTTGTCGCCACCGTCGCAAACTATTGCAACACCCCTAACTTCAGGCATTTGGGTTGTAACCAACAAGGCCTGCTCTCCACCATCGGAAGATTTAACGGTTATATATCCTGCTTTTAGTTCACTGTCAGAACTTTTATTTTCCTTTTCCTGCTTTTCAACCAATGTTTCCTCTTTTGTATCGGCATAGTTATACTTAATTCCACTCTCCAGTGTGATAACCACCGAAACATTTTTACTGCCGGTTATTTCTCTTACGGTTTTAATAATATCCTTTTCCAAATTTTGTTTATACTCTTCGGCAGTAATCTCAGATTTAATTTCCTCCTTTTTTTCGTTTGATGTGAAAATGGATGAAAAGAAAATAAGCAAAATGCCGACTATTCCCAATATGAGTATAAATTTAGGTTTTTTGAAAAAGACTGTATATTTAGAAACAATTTCATTCATTTACAACTTCCACCTCAAAGCCTTCAATTTCT
>JAZOQF010000016.1:0-32453 GCA_045655905.1 Acutalibacteraceae bacterium
AATTTCATTCTACAAGCAGGGTGAATTCACAGAACTTTGCGCAGGTCCTCACCTTATGTCAACAGGTTCAGTTAAGGCATTTAAGCTCACAGCTTGTACGGGTGCTTACTGGAGAGGTAATGAAAAGAACAAGATGCTCCAGAGAATTTATGCTACTGCATTCCCTAAGCAGGCTGCACTTGATGAACATTTAGCACAGCTTGAAGAAGCAAGAAAACGTGACCACAACAAATTAGGCCGTGAACTTGAACTCTTTACAACAAGTGAACTTATCGGTCAGGGTCTTCCAATTATGCTTCCAAAAGGCGCAAGAATCATTCAGCTTCTTCAGAGATTTGTTGAAGACGAAGAACAGAAGCGTGGTTGGTTACTTACAAAGACTCCATTTATGGCTAAGAGTGACCTTTACAAGGTTTCAGGTCACTGGGACCACTATCGTGACGGTATGTTTGTACTTGGTGATGCAGACCAGGCAGAAGCAAATGGTGACGAAATCTTTGCACTTCGTCCAATGACTTGCCCATTCCAGTATCAGGCATATCTCAACAGACCACGTTCATATCGTGACCTTCCATTGAGATATAATGAAACATCAACTCTTTTCCGTAACGAAGCATCAGGCGAAATGCATGGTCTTATCCGTGTTCGTCAGTTCACAATTTCAGAAGGTCACTTAATGTGTACCCCCGAGCAGTTAGAGGATGAGTTCCGTTCTTGCTTGGAACTTGCAATTTATATGCTCAAAACTTTAGGACTTTACGAGGATGTTTCCTACCGCTTCTCACAATGGGATCCCGCTGATACTGAAAAGTATATCGGTTCACCTGAGCAATGGGATGAGGCACAAGGAATCATGACAAAGATTCTTGACCACCTCGAAATTCCTTACAAGGTTGGTATCGGTGAGGCTGCTTTCTACGGTCCTAAGCTTGACATTCAGATTAAGAATGTTTACGGCAAGGAGGACACTCTCATCACAATCCAAATCGACCAGTTGTTGGCTGAAAAGTTCGGTATGGAGTATGTTGACAAGGACGGTCAGAAGAAAAACCCATACATCATTCACAGAACGTCTATCGGTTGTTATGAAAGAACCTTGGCATTGCTTATTGAAAAGTATGCAGGCGCTTTCCCAATGTGGTTAGCTCCCGTTCAGGTTAAACTTTTACCCATCGCAGACCGTCATGTAGATTACGCATACGACCTCAAGAAAAAATTAGAGGCTAAGGGTATGCGTGTTGAACTTGATGACCGAAACGAGAAAATCGGCTATAAAATCCGTGAAGCCAGACTGCAAAAAACTCCCTATATGCTCATAATCGGAGACAGCGAGGTTGAAAAAGGCGAGGTTTCTGTTCGCCGCAGAGGTGAGGATGGCGACCTTGGCGCTATGAGTGCCGAAGCCTTTATTGATTTGGCAGTTGAGGAAATCGAAACCAAGAAAATTTAAGATACAAAAAAGCGGTGCATAGGCATCGCTTTTTAATTATGTTGATTTTTAAAAAAAATATGGTATAATAAACACATAGCCACACAACTTAATACAAGTCTTTCAATACGTGTGTATTTTTATTTGGTAAAAATGCACGCCCTGTTTTTATGCATTCGTATGAAAGGCTTAAAAAGTTGTGTGGCGCAATTTGGGTTGTGCATTTTTCGGTGTGTGCAACCTTGTTGCACACACTTTTTTAATTTTAGAGGGGTTTAAATGGCGGAGCGTGATTTTAGTATAAACGAAAGAATAAGAATGCGCCGAAAGGAAATGGGTTTGATCCAATGTGAAGTGGCTGAAAGGTTGGGAATAAAAATCAGCACCTATTCTCAAATGGAGCGAAAAGGACATATCACTTGCGAAACACTAAAAGTTTTGTGTGAGGTTTTAGAGGTAAGCGCACAATACCTACTGTATGGCATTAGAACCGAAACAGATGTGGGTGTCAGCAACCCGAACACGAAACGGTATGAATTTTTAGAAGATGTGTCCGAGGCAGAACTTAAAGTTATGAGTGAAACCTTGTTTAAACTCAAAAGGGACAAAAGAAATCTTGTTTATCGCTATGCTATTGACTTGGTGTGTAATAAACGAAAAAAAGAAACGGCTACTTTTTAAGTAGCCGTTTGTTTGCGTTTTAAAGTTATTCTTCTTCGAAAACGTCTTTGCCAAGACCGCATACGGGGCAT
This sequence comes from Acutalibacteraceae bacterium, assembly GCA_045655905.1. GTDB lineage: Bacteria > Bacillota > Clostridia > Oscillospirales > Acutalibacteraceae > UBA737. The sequence goes on from JAZOQF010000016.1 coordinate 2,182, forward strand.
ACCCAATCTGCGGGTACATCTTCCCACGCAGTTCCTGCTGCAACACCGTTATCAGGGTCACCGATTTCGGGGTCGTAAACATATCCGCAAGGACAAACATATTTAGCCATTTTTGTCACCTCTAATCATTTTCTTTTTCACTTTTAATAATATTGCCTGAATAGGCATCGATTTCGTAGGAGTATTCGTAATTATCCTTATCAAACTCAATTTCCCATTCGCTGTGGGTTAGTTCTTTATCTAATTCGGCAGTAAGGTTCAAAACATCCGTTTGCATAAAACCTGCGTGATTTAAGGCGATTTGGATTGCCTCTTCACGGGTTAAAGCACCGGTAAGGTTTGAAGCATTATCCGATGATGTAACACTTGGATTTGATGTTTTTGTGATATCGCTTTTTATTTCGCTTACTGTTTTGCCCATGTCACAGGCAGAAAGCGAAAGAACAAATCCAAGGCTCAAAATTAATGATAATATTTTTTTCATTTTCTTTTCCTCCTGTGTTATAGTTTACTGTTTAAAATAATAATTATTCATTTTAATTTTATTGTTGACTATTTATAAATATATGTTAAAATCAAAGCAGAAACAAAGGGGGTATAAATATGAATAGCGATTTCATAAGAGTAGCTGCGAATAACAGCACAGTCGAAGCCAAACAAGAAGCAGATTTTGTTTGCGAAGGTCGAAATGACGAAAAAATCATTCAAAACGCAATTGATACTTGTATCGAAACCAACAAAAATCTGTATTTGTCTAATGGTATCTACAATATCGACGGATTTTATGATTTTTCGGATGGCGGTCCTAAAACTGCTATTTGTATTCCCAACGCCCACCGAGAACTAAAGATTTTGGGACAAAATCACGAATACGGTTTTCAAAAACGCTTTGACAACGGTGTTGTGTTTTATGTAAGTGAGCAAGCGCTTGATACAATAGGTGATGAGTCTGTAGATGTTCTTCGCGGAAGATGGACATTTTACGGTATCCAAAACGGCTCTTCTCTTAATCTTGAAAATCTTGCAGTTGTGCTTAATGACAATCAGCACGCTATTCGTTGTGTTGACCTTAGACGTACAGACAGAGTAGAGGTTAAAAATCTTTCGATGATATCCTATGGCTCCCTTATATCGTCTGATAGCGATATGGGGTTGGCCTCTCTTCCTCCTGTGCCTGCAGTAGGCTGTATCGGTCTTACAATGACCGACGGTAGCAACTACGATTACAGTAATTACATCAATGTACAAGCGTGGGGATTTGATGAGGGCATTCAGGTAGGCGGTGAGCATGTTGTTTGTATCAACTGCGGCGCCCAAATCGGAAGATATGGCTTTACATTTGGAAATTACCCTCTTGAATGTGGAACAAACCACCCTATTACACTCATTAACTGTTTGGATGAAAGAAATATAAATCTGCCGTATTTTGGCAAATGGTGCGGTGATGCAGACGGCAAAGGTGGAAGACTAATCGGCAATCAGGAAATTTCGCTTATCAGTTTTAATATAGAAAGAGTTGAGAAGCAAACTCCCGGTGGGAAATTTGGTGACCTTATGAAAGAGGAGGTCCCCGGAAGCTGGTGCGGAAAAATTGAATTTACCGCTCAGCCTGCTTGGTGCTCTCTTAACGAGGTTGATTTCAAGCTTTGGGAAAGTGACGGTTCAGGCTCCAAAATCAAGACTGTGAACCATTGCCACAAAACAGTATGCTCAAGTGAAGAAAGAATGTCCTACTATCCGTTCATAGGACAGCAGATTTTCGACACCACACTCAACAAAATGGTGGTTTGTATCGATTCCGACAACAAACGTTGGGTTGATTTCTTGGGCAACGAGGTTTAAATATTTTTTTAAAAGAGTGAGTGCAAAAACTGCGCTCACTCTTTTTTTAACTATTAACCGAAGTAACGGTTTAACAAGCCTTCAAATGCCTTACCGTGACGAGCCTCGTCTCTTGCCATTTCGTGAACAGTGTCGTGAATTGCATCAAGGTTTAATTCCTTTGCAAGCTTGGCAAGTTCGAATTTACCGAGAGTAGCGCCGTTTTCAGCGTCTACACGCATCTCAAGATTTTTCTTTGTAGAATCGGTTACAACCTCACCCAAAAGCTCAGCAAATTTTGCAGCGTGCTCAGCCTCTTCGTAAGCTGCCTTTTCCCAGTACAAGCCGATTTCAGGATAGCCCTCTCTGTGAGCTACTCTTGCCATTGCAAGATACATACCAACCTCGCAACATTCGCCGTTGAAGTTCTCGCGAAGACCCGAGATAATTCTCTCGTCAACGCCCTTTGCAACGCCGATAACGTGCTCGGCAGCCCAGCTTTTTTCAGCAGCCTGCTCTTGGAATTTGGATGCAGGAGCATTACAGATTGGGCACTTGTCAGGTGCAGACTCGCCTTCGTGTACATAACCGCAGATTAAACAAACAAACTTTTTCATTTTAAATATCCTCTCAATAATAAATTTTTAATATATGCTAACCCGCTCAAAGCGGAGAAAAGCCTAATTTTTATTTTTGCAGTTTTTACAGTACCCGTAAACTACAAAAACGGGGGTTTCAACGCTAAAGCCGTAATCTTTGCCAAGCGAGGCAACGGGATTGTCGTCGCCGATTTTACCATCGATAATTGAGCCACATTCTTTACAGGTCAAGTGAAGGTGTGGAGAAGTGTCATAATCGAAATGCTCTTTACCATCACCAACATCAATGCTTAAAATAACTCCCGCACGGCTCAGCTCTCCTAAATTTCGGTAAACTGTTCCGAGACTTATATTTGGAATGATTTTTCTGGTTTCTTTGTAAATCCAGTCGGCTGTGGGGTGGCTTTTAGTATTGCTTAAAACCGATAGAATCGCCTCTCGCTGTCGTGAATAGTTTTTCATAAATTTTTTCTCCGTTTGGAATTGAAATCAGTAACGATTACTATTTTATTATACATAAAGATTTTCATTTGTCAATACTTTTTTTATAATTTTTTTCGAAAATAAAAAAATCTCCTCTTTCAAGGAGATTTGGGTTTAAGATTTTTTAATTGTTTTAATAAGTGTTGCCGCCGCAGGACCTAAAATCAGGTTGGTTATAAGTTCGAAAATAAAGTTTCCGCCGGCAAGTCCTAAAAACATATATGCCACAACATTTGTAAATCCTGCCTCGGTTCCCCAAGCGGTGATACCGTCAAGGAAGAAAAGTTGACAGCCAAGCAAGAAGATACCTGTGTTAACAATGGGGCAGATAAGTGATGCGCCAAGCACTCCTGCAAATGAATTCCATTTCGAAAGAAGTTTGTAAACAATACCCGCAACTGCGCCACAAGCGGTACCTTTAACAAGAACGGTTATGATTGTTCCCACCAAATTGATGCTCATAAAGGGAGCAGCGTCACCGCTAAGAAGTACCACAACGCCGAACACAAATCCGAGCCAAGCCGAAACCCCGACCGAACAGGTAGCGGCACCGATTACAATCGGCACTAACACCAAGGACACCGAAAAAACTCCAAAACGGATAAAAGCGCCCATAAACTGCAGAATTACCACAAGGGCGGTCAAGACAGCGCCAACAGTTATAATTCTAATGTTTTCTTTTCTTTTTTCTGAATTTGTCATTTTAATTACCTCCGATACTGTCCAAAAAGGTACAGTTCTTAATAATTTTTAATTGTTTTTTTCATATATTACACGAAGACCGTCCAAAAGGAGATTTTCGTTATAAATAATATCAGCTTCACAATGTGTGATGATTTCTCTTGAAAGACCGCCCGTTGCAACAACGGTTGGTGTTTCGCCGAGTTCTTTTTCAATTCGTTTGATAAGACCGTCAAGCATAGCAGCGGTACCGAAAACCAATCCCGACTGCATACACTCCATAGTATTAGCACCTATAACGGAATTAGGCGCTTCAACTGGTATTGAATTAAGCTGAGCTGTGTTTTCTGCCAAAGCTTTTAAGGTCAGTCTCACGCCTGCTGCAATAACTCCTCCGAGGAAAGTACCGTTTTTATCAATAACGCTCACGGTAGAAGCGGTACCCATATCAATTACAACGCAAGGAGTATTATAAACATCCAAAGCACCAACGGCACCTGCAACCAGGTCGGCGCCAAGCTGAGCGGGATTGTCAATTTTAATGTTAAGCCCCGTTTTGACACCGGGACCGAGCATCAAGGGGACTATATCGCAAAGTTTTGATACGGATTGGCTCACGCTTTTGCCCACGCTTGGAACTACAGATGCGATAATAGAATCTTCAATTTCGTCGGCACTCTTACCGTTAAGTTCCAAAACGTTCTTAATATCAACAGCGTACTGGTCGGCAGTTTTTCGAGTGTCGGTAGCAAGTCGTGCTGTGAAAGACAAAGCCGAATCGCAAAAAGCACCCAAGGTTATATTAGTGTTGCCAATATCAATAGCCAAAAGCATATAATCACCCTTTCCACACCTTATATTATATTATTATAGTGTAAAAATCAAGATTTTTGTTGACAAAGGCTTAAAATATTGATATAATATCGGTTGCTAATGTGAAATATAATAATCAATTAGCTCCTTACTCTATTTTTTTAGTAGGGTCAAATGTCCAAAGGGAGGTGCAAAGAGAATGACCAATAAGTACGAAGCTGGCGTTATTTTCTCTGTTGCAGGCGGCGAAGAGGCTACCAACGCATTAAAAGAGAAAATAGGCGAACTTATCGCTAAGAACGGCACTGTTGAAAGTGTTGACGAATGGGGCAAACGCCGTTTGGCTTACCTCATCAATGACGAGGCTGAGGGTTATTACGTTTTCTACAATTTCGAAAGCGAGCCCGAATTCCCCGCTGAGCTTGAGCGTATCGTAAAGATTACTGACGGTGTTTTACGCGTTATGGTAATCAAAAAGTAATGGAGGAAAAAAGTAATGTTTAACTTGGTAGTATTAACCGGTCGTTTGACCGCTGACCCCGAGCTTAAAACCACTTCAAACGGCACTTCGGTAGTATCTTTTTCCATTGCCGTTGACCGCCGTTACCGTTCAGGAGAAGAAAGACAAACCGATTTTATAAATATCGTTGCTTGGCGTTCTTCCGCTGAATTCATTTCGAAGTATTTCAAAAAAGGAAACCTTATCGGAATTGAAGGTTCTATCCAGACCAGAAGATATACCGATAAGAACGGCAATAACCGTACAGCATTTGAGGTTATTGCAAATAATGTTCAGTTTGTTGAGTCTAAGCGTGACGGTGCTTCTGCAGACAGTAGCGATGCCGCAGCTTTTTCCAATGCTGTTGTTAACGATTTTGCCGATTTGGGCAACGCTCAGGACGACGATTTACCGTTCTAAGCACTAAGTTTTAATTTTAAGGAGGCTTTAATCATGGAAAACGAGAAACTCGATAGACCCATGCACAAAAAGGCTCGCAGAAAGGTTTGCCATTTCTGTGTTGACCGTGTTGAAAGCATAGATTATAAAGATGTAGCCCGTCTTCGCAAGTACATTTCCGAGCGCGCAAAGATTTTACCCCGTCGTGCAACCGGTACATGTGCTGCTCATCAGCGTGCTCTTACAACCGCTATTAAGCGTGCACGCCAAATGGCTCTTCTTCCCTATGTTAACGACTAATTAACAGCTTGCGTACCGCCGATTTTTCGGCGGTACGAATTTTCAAAAAAGCCTTGACAAAGAGGGCGAAATAATATATCATTGTAAATACGCCGATGTGGTGGAATAGGCAGACACAAGGGACTTAAAATCCCTCGGTAGCGATACCGTACCGGTTCAAGTCCGGTCATCGGCACCATTGAGAGCCTCGACACGCAATTTGCGTGCTGAGGTTCTTTTTTTTAACGTTTCACCCTCGCGTTTAAGGCTGATTATGAACGTTTTCATCAAAAATCCTCGTTCTCTGGAACGAGATTTTTTATCCATTACGAAATCTATAATAGGAGTGATTTTACTATGAAATGTCCTTATTGTGAAAAAGAAATGGTAGAAGGCTATATTCCCTTTAATTCTCCCTTTATTTTAAAATGGGTTTCTTCTGTGGATAAGAAAAAGGTGCGAATTTCGGACAAAGTTAAATGGTCCGAGGTTTCGAAAATAAAAAATGTGCATTATTGCGAAGGTTGTAATGTATTTATAAAAAAGGTTTAAGGCTTTATAAAACGAATAAACCACCCCTTTTCGGCATAGGCTATAAGGGGTGATTTTTTATGAAAATTGATAAAAAACCGTTTATAATCGCTCTTTTAATACCATTGGCAGTTGGCGGTTTATCAGCTTTGCTGACAGGCGGTATGGACACTTTCAAAACATTAGAAAAACCTCCGCTATCTCCTCCCGGTTGGATTTTTCCTGTTGTCTGGACTATTCTGTATCTCTTAATGGGCTTTGCAAGTTACTTGGTGTGCCATTCAAAAGCCCCTGCCTACAAGAAAAATAATGCCCTTTTGTTTTACGGGCTACAACTGTTTTTTAATTTTTTTTGGTCGATAATTTTCTTTCGATGGGAAATGTATCTTTTTGCATTTATCTGGCTAATGATTATGTGGGTGCTGATAATTATAAGCCTTGTTAAATTCTATAATATAAACAAGTTGGCGGGTATTTTGTTAATACCTTATCTGATTTGGGTCACCTTTGCGGCATACCTTAATCTCGGGATATATTTGTTAAACTGAAAAAGTTGAGAAAAAATTCTCAACTTTTTTTATTTTAACTTGACTTTGGTTGGCAAGGGGTATATTATGGCATTGACATAACAACGTGTTTAACGCTAAGGGGTTGTTTTTATGCCTTACAGGAGAACTTTTGCAAACACAAGTACTCATAAAGTGGCGAGCACTTATCGTCATACTCACTCTAAATTAGACAGATACCAAATGACCGAAGGACCAATCTTTTGGAAAATCATTTTATTTATTCTGCCTATCATAGCAACAAATCTGTTGTTAGTGTTTTACGGTGTCGCTGATATGATGATAGTTTCCTTTTCAAGTGAAAAGGATGCGGTTGGCGCCATAGGTGTAACGAGTGCATTTATAAATCTGATTGTAAATGTTTTTATGGGTTTTGCAACAGGAACGAATGTTTTAATATCGAGGAATATCGGCGCTAAAAATGACCGAGATGTATCGCGTGGTGTTCACACAGCGGTTTTGATTAGTTCGTTTTTTGGGATTGCAAGCTGCCTTTTAGGCCAGATTATTTCAAATCCGGTACTAACCTTAATGGGTGCTAAAGGAAATTTTCTCAGACTGGCTGTGCTGTACACCAGAATTTATTTCATAGGTGTCCCGTTTATTGCAGTTACTAATTGTATTATCGCAGTATTCAGGGCAAAAGGTGACACGAGAACTCCTCTGTATATTTTATCTCTCACAGGGCTGTCCAATGTTGTGCTGAACATATTTTTTGTAGTAGGTTGCGGTTTATCGGTAGAGGGCGTTGCGATTGCTACTGTTATTTCTAATGTATTATCAACTGTTTTCCTTTGCGCAAGGCTGGCGAAAGACGAAACAGCTTGCAGATTTTCTTTCAAAAAATTATGTTTGGACAAGAAGTTGTTGAAAGAGTTGCTCCGTTTGGGAATTCCTGCAGGTATTCAAGGCTCGTTATTTGCGATCTCTAATATGGTAATTCAGTCTTCGCTCTTGCAGGTTAACAATGCACTTTGTTCTCCGAACAGCGCTTTCCAACCCGTCATAAAAGGCAATGCGGCGCTTGCAAATCTTGAGGGATTTGCGTACACAGTTCAAAACACCGTATATCAGGCGGCTATAACCTTTACCGGACAAAACGTGGGTGCTGAAAAGCCAAGACGAGTATACAAAGTTATGCGCAACTGTTATGCAATCGGATTTGTATGTTCGGTTATAATGGCAGCGATTATTATTATATTCCACAAACCTCTGCTTTCGTTATATGATATTAAATACGCTTCGACCGATGCTTTAGAAAAAATAGCGTATGAAACCGCAATTATTAAAATGAAATATATGTTAATACCTTATTTCACAATAAACTTTATGGAAGTGGGTTGTGCGATTATAAGGGGGCTCGGCAAAGCCTTCACCTCAACAACAATTTCTTTAATCGGTGCCTGTTTGTTCCGTGTGGTATGGGTTATGACAGCATTCAAACTCAATCCCACGCTTGGAACACTTTATATATCGTATCCTATTTCATGGTTAGTTACCGGTTTGGTATTTTTGGTTTATGACCTTGTTTTGATTAAGAAAATGATTAAAAAAAGAGACGCTGAACTGCAGTTAGAAACTGTGGCAACATGAATTAAACGGTTGGAGAAAACTCCAACCGTTTTTTATATAAAGTAGTAAACCGTATCCCACGCAGGAAGTGAAGGGAAATGGCGCATATAAATCTTGTAATCTTTTCTTATTTCAAGCACTGCTTTTGGAATTTCCAAAAAATCTTCGGTGCGGTGGTAGGCGGAAATAATCATTTTAGGTCGATGTAGAGAAATGGTTTTCTGAGCTCCGTTTATTGCTTTTACTTCCTCACCCTCAACGTCCATTTTGATGAGGTTTACCTTTTCGCCTTTTAGCAAATCATCCACCGTAGTGACATTTATTTCCTCGCCATCTCCGACAGCCGAATTGCGCCCACCGTTCATAGCGAAATTACCGATACCTGTAAAATTTGAAATGCACACATTGTGGTTTTCTGTTTTTAAACTTTCGGTGTTGGAAACGAGTTTTTTAAAGGTCTTTTTGTCGGGCTCGACGGCTATGATTTTTTGGTAGTTTGAAAATCTTTTTGAAAATTCCAGTGCGGTGTCACCGTTGTAGGCGCCAAGGTCCAAAATAATTTCCCTGTCTTGCGGTTTTAAAATTGAATGATATGGCTCGGCGAAATCTGTTTCACACTCAAAAAGATAATCAACCTTTCCGCTGATTTTGTATTTAATAACATTCAGGAAGGTTTTTTTCGAGGTGTCGTCTGCTAAAAGTGAGTAAATTTCATCAAAATCCTTAATATGCTCGTTATAATACGATTTATCGAAAAGTCCACCGCCAATTACAGGTACCTCGGGAGCGTACAACTCTTGCTCGCTTGCAATTTTCTTGATATTCTCAATAACCTCAGGCAGGTGCGTGCCAAAGCAAAGCAAGACTATCATTTGTCCGAATCGGGTTTTAAGTGTTTCGTAACTTTCCAATGGCATTCCGTGAATAATTTTGTTGTGAACAAAACCGTCGGATGCAAAAATTCCGTCAAATGAAATGCCGCGGCTTTCTAAAACCTTTATTATTTTGTCAGCGCCGTTACCCATACCGTAAAGCACAATGGGTTTGTCGGTCGTCTTTAAATATTGCCACAAATCTCTTTCCATTAAAAACTCCAAAAAAGGACACTTACGTGTCCTTTTTAATTAAACAGTAAATTTATGATAAACCTTTTTGCCTTTTTTAAGGATGAAGTCACCCTCGAAATCGGCTTTTTCGTACATGGTAGCAGGGTCCAAAACCTTTTGGTCGTTAACACTAACGCCGCCTTGCTGTACAAGTCGTCTGCCCTCGCCCTTAGATGCGGTAAGCTCGGCTTTCATCATCAAATCAAGCACACCGATTTTGCCGTCGGTAAAATCTGCATCCTCAACTACTGTGGTGGGCATATTTTCGTGTGAACCTGCACCTGCGAAAACAGCTCTTGCAGTTTCTTGTGCCTTGGTAGCCTCTTCCTCGCCGTGAACAAGTTTTGTGAGTTCGAAAGCCAAAATTTCCTTAGCAGTATTTAGCTGACTGCCCTCCCAAGCATCCATTTTGTCAATTTCTTCAAGAGGTAAGAATGTGAGCATTCTGATGCATTTCAAAACATCGTTATCCCCAACATTTCTCCAATATTGATAGAACTCATAAGGAGAAGTCTTTTCTGGGTCGAGCCAAACGGCACCGCTTGCAGTTTTACCCATTTTCTTACCCTCGGAGTTGAGAAGCAAAGTAATGGTCATAGCAAAAGCATCTTTACCAAGCTTTTTACGAATAAGCTCGGTACCGCCTAACATATTGCTCCATTGGTCGTCGCCGCCAAACTGCATATTACAGCCGTATTCCTTGAAAAGATGATAGAAGTCATAGCTTTGCATTATCATATAGTTAAACTCAAGGAAAGAAAGGCCTTTTTCCATTCTTTGCTTGTAGCACTCGGCTCTTAACATATTGTTAACCGAGAAGCAAGTGCCCACCTCACGCAAAAGGTCAATATAGTTAAGACCTAAAAGCCAGTCGGCATTGTTAACCATCTGTGCCTTGCCCTCGCCAAACTCAATAAAACGGCTCATCTGCTTTTTAAAGCAGTCGCAGTTGTGCTGAATGATTTCGGGTGTCATCATAGAACGCATATCAGTTCTGCCCGAGGGGTCACCGATATAACCTGTACCACCACCGATTAAAGCGATAGGCTTGTTGCCTGCCATTTGAAGTCTTTTCATAAGGCAAAGCGCCATAAAGTGACCCACGTGCAAACTGTCGGCCGTCGGGTCAAAGCCTATATAAAAGGTAGCTTTACCGTTGTTGATAAGCTCCTTTATTTCGTCCTCATCTGTTACCTGAGCGATTAAACCTCTCGCTACTAATTCATCATAAATTGTCATTTTAAATATGGCTCCTATCTAATAGTTCCTTTGCGGAATTATAAATGTTTTGGGTAATTTCCTTGCCTGACATTATTCGGGCAATTTCTTTGATTCGGTTTTCTCTGTCAAGCGGTGTCACGTGTGTTTTTGTTCTGCCGTTTTGGACACCCTTTTCAATGAGCAGATGATTATCCGCCAATGCGGCAATCTGCGCCAAATGGGTGATGCATATAACCTGACGCTTACTTGCAACCTTTTTGAGCTGAACGCCTACCTTGTCGGCGGCAAAACCGCTAAGTCCCGAATCGATTTCATCGAAAATCATCGTGCCGATGTTATCCTTGCCTAAAAGCGCACTCTTGATGCTAAGCATTACTCTCGACAACTCACCGCCCGATGCGATTTTGTGAAGCGGTTTTAAATCCTCGCCTTGGTTGGCGCTGATTTTGAATTCAACCTTATCACATCCTGCTGATGTATATCTGTCATTTGTGATTTCGGTCACGAATTTAACGCCCGACATATTAAGCTGTTCTAAAACCTCGGAAACGCTCTGCGAAAACTTTTTTGCCCACATTTTTCGGTTTTTACTTAAAACCGAAGCTTTGGAAATAAGCCTTTGCTTGGATTTTTCCAACTCGTCGGCTAATTCATCAGCCTTTTTATCGGCAAAGGTGATGTTTTCAAGTTCTGTTTTTGCATCTTCGCAAAATGCAAGCATTTTTTCTTCGCTATTGCCGTATTTTACCATAAGTCGATAGAGAAAATCAAGTCTTGCGTTGATTTCATCGGGATTTTGGTAACCGTCACTCAAACTGCTTGTGAATTCATCCACAAAGCTTAGCGTATCTTCTGCTTTTGAAATGAGTTCGGCTATCTGCTCACTTGTTTTTTGTGCTGTTTCGTTTTTAAGGGTGGTCAGCATTTTTTCGGCAATTTTAAGCTTGGTTATAATTCCGTCGGTATCATCGTCACCACCAAGCAGATTTGAAGTAACCATAAAAGCTTTTAGATTTTTTTCAAAATCTTCGGCGATTTGAAGCCGGGCTTTAAGTTCATCAATTTCGCCCGACTTTATTTGTGCTGTTTCGATTTCGTTAATCTGATATTTTAAAAGCTCGGTTTTTCTTTGCTTTTCATCTTCGTCGGTCACAAGCGAATTTAATTCCTTGCGAATTTTGTTGAGGTTTTTAAATTCATCGTAATAGTCTAATCTTAGTTGCTCGTTTTCGGCAACCGCATCCACAAAACTGCAGTGCTTTTCAGGGTTTAAAAGCGCCTGATTATCGTGCTGACCGTGAATGTTTATAAGGTCGGCAGAAATTTCTTTAAGCGCCGATGCGGTATATGGCTTGCCGTTAATCTTTATTAGTCCCTTGCCACTAAGACTTAATTTCCTTGTAATCAGGATATTACCATCCTCGTCGGGCAAAACGTCTAGTGCGTTGAGGGATTTAAGTGTTTCGGCGCTTAAGTCACCAAAAAGGGCCGAGACCTCAGCCGAGTCACTTCCACTTCGGATTAAATCCTTAGATGTGCGCTCGCCCAAAACGGCATTGATAGCATCTATTACAATGGATTTACCGGCTCCCGTTTCACCCGTGAGCACATTAAAACCATCGGAGAATTCAATATCGCACATTTCAATAACGGCGATATTTTCAATATGTAAAAATTTAAGCATTTTTTATCTTCCTAAATTCTTTTAAAAGTGCTTCGGAGGCTTCGGCTGAACGGGTAACGATTATAATGGTATCGTCGCCTGCGAGTGAGCCGAGCATCATATCGCCAAACAAAGCATCAACCGCAACACATACGCTTGATGCCATACCGCCAAAGCATTTAACAACAACATTGTTAAGTGCATAATCGGTACTCTTAACACCGTCAGCAAACATTTTTCCGTACTGATTTTCGGTGTGTGGAGCCGACACAGGGCGAGGGCTTAAATATCTGTAATTGCCGTTTGCATCTCTGCCCTTTATAAGTTTTAATTCTTTAATGTCCCTGGAAACGGTAGACTGTGTAACCTGAAACCCCAAAGCCTCTAAACTTTGTTGAAGGTCGTCTTGCGTCAGGAGTATATTGTTTTCAATAAGCTCTAAAATTTTCTCGTGTCTTTTTTGTTTCACCTTTACATACTCCTTGCATCTTTGAATTTGTAGGACAAAGTCTTATAAAAAGAACGGTTATTTAGTCTTAAAAGCTGTACTATATCGGGGGATTTTTTAATGTAAATCTCGGTGTAGGGTTTAACGGCGCAAACCTTTCTTCCGTCAACCGTGAGGTAAATATCGGTACGCTTTTTAGAAAACGCCTTAAGCTTTATTGTAGAGTTTGCAGACATTAAAATCGGCTTTGCGGCCAATGAATGTGAGCAAATAGGTGTTATACAAATACTTTGCATAAGTGGGTCGATTATGGGTCCACCTGCAGACATGGAGTAGGCTGTAGATCCTGTCGGGGTGGAGACAATAAGACCGTCTGCACGGTAGCTTATGCTGTCACCGGCAACGATTGCACTAATGTCAATAATTCGGGAAATGAAACCGCTTGTGATAACTGCGTCATTAAGGGCGGTGTATTCGCCTATCTGCTTGCCGTTTTCAACCACGCTTACGGTCAGCATCATTCTTTTTTCGGTGAAATAATCATTACTTTTAAGTTTGGAAACAAGCGAAATTTCATCCTGTTCAAGATTTGCAAGATAACCCATTCTGCCGGCATTTATACCCAAAACGGGTTTGTTATATTTTGCGGCAACCTTTGCATAGCGGATAATAGTACCGTCTCCGCCGATTGTGATAATCACATCAGCCAAGGAATAAAGTTCTTCCTCGGGTGCGTGCTCGTAGCCTGCGGCAAGAATGGTGTCAGGGATATACGCCTTTATACCCTCGTTTTTCAAAATCACGCTCAGTTTTTCAACAACTTCGCTGCAACCGGGCTTGTCAAGATTAGGTAAAACTGCAACTACCATACGCTTTTCCTTTCTAAGTATTAAGTGCCAAGTAAGATTTTTCTACAATCTCCTCAGCCGAATAGGTGTTACTTTCAGGATTTTCATCTTTTCTTATGTAACACAGATATTCTATATTTCCCTCGGGTCCTTTGACCGGTGAAAAGTCGAGACCCAAAAGGGAGAACTTATTGTCATCTAAAAGTCCCATAATTTTTTCAATTACTGCTATGTGGACGCTTTTTTCTCTCACGACACCCTTTTTGCCAACATTTTCACGGCCTGCCTCAAACTGTGGTTTTATAAGACAAACTGCGGTGCCTTGTTCTTTTAAAAGGTTTCGCATAACGGGTAAAATAAGGGCTAAAGAAATAAATGAAACATCCACCGAGGCAAAATCCAAGTCCTCGGGAATTTCGCTTTTTGTGACATATCGGAAATTTGTTCTTTCCATATTCACAACACGCTCGTCGGTACGAAGTCGCCAGTCAAGCTGACCGTAACCCACGTCGATAGCGTATACCTTTTTGGCGCCGTTTTGGAGCATACAGTCGGTAAAACCGCCGGTTGAGGCGCCAATGTCAGCGCAAACAAAACCGTCAAGCGTTATAGGGAAAACCTGCATAGCTTTTTCAAGCTTTAGTCCTCCTCGGCTCACATATTTAAGGGTTTGTCCTCTGACTTCAATTACATCATCAGCTGTTACTGTGTTTCCTGCCTTGTCCGACTTTTGGTTATTAACATAAACAATGCCTGACATAATAAGGCGTTTCGCTTTTTCACGGCTTTCGGCATATCCGCCCTCAACCAAAGCAACGTCAAGTCTAATTTTTGCCATATTTTATCATAGCCTCGCTGTCAAGTTCCAATTTACTTAAAATACTGCTAGTTTCTCCTTGCGGTACGAACTGATTTTCTACTGCGTGGATTTCGAAATTGCCATTATATTTGTTTTGCAAAAGTTTGGCAGATAAATGCTCGCCAATACCGCCACTTTTAACCGTTTCTTCGAAAACGGCAATACTGTCAAATTCATTTAGTGTAGCTATTAGTTCATCGCTCAGCGGATAAATTTTATTGAGTTTTATAATATTTACATCGGTTTCTTGTCTGCTGATTAAAGCTTCGCTGAAAAGTCGGCCGTAGGTCACAATTGCCTTTCGGCTTTTTCCTTTAATCAAGGTGAAATCGCCCTCGAAATCAAAATCGCCACAATCCTTTTCGCAACCTCTTGGGTATCTTACCGCAAAAAGACCCGACTTTTCGGCGGTATATTTAATTCTATATTCAAGCTCCTTGTAGCTTGATGGGGAAAATATGGTCATATTAGGTACGCTTGTAAGATAGGAAACGTCAAAAAGTCCTTGGTGACTTTCGCCGTCCTCACCAACAACGCCTGCACGGTCAACAAGCAGTCTCAATGGGAAACCGCCGATTGCCATATCGTGAATGACCTGGTCAAAGCCTCGCTGTAAAAACGAGGAATAAACTGCAAAATAGGGTTTAAGACCCTTGGATGCAAGACCCGCACCAAAACAAACTGCGTGCTGTTCTGCAATTCCAACGTCGAAAAATCTCGATTTATACTTCTCGGCAAATGAGCTGAGTCCCGTTCCCTCGGTCATTGCGGCTGTTATGGCGCAGATTTTATCGTCCTTTTCTGCTAACTCGCAAAGGGTTTTGCCGGCAACCTCGGAAAAATTAAGTTTGCCGGTGGTATTAGCGCCCTCTTCAATATCAAAGGGTGACACTCCGTGATAATTTTTTGGACTGCTTTCGGCAAAGCGGTAACCTTTGCCCTTGGTGGTCACAATGTGAACAAGGGAGGGACGGTCATAGCTTAAAGCAACCTTGAAAATAGACTCCATTCCCTTAATATCGTGTCCCTCGACAGGGCCTAAATAGTTATATCCCAAAACCGAGAAGAAATCACTTTTGTAAAGTGCGTTTTTAACCGATTCTTTGATTTTAAAAGCATATTTGTTAAGTCTTTCGCCTACGAACGGAACCTTCAAAAGAAAATGACTGAAAGCATCTTTGAAATGGTGGTACTTTGGGCGGTTACGCATTTTGGTAAGACTACGTGACAGTGCGCCAACGTTTTTTGAAATAGACATTTTGTTATCATTAAGCACCACGATGAATTTGCTTTTTTCGGCGCCTGCGTGGTTAAGACCTTCATAAGCCATACCGCCTGTCATTGCGCCGTCACCGATAACCGCAACTGCCGTGCCCTCTTCACCTAAAAGGGCTTTGGCTTTGTAGATGCCGTAGGCCGCAGAAATCGAGTTACTGCTGTGCCCTGTAACAAAGGCATCGTGCTCACTCTCATCGGGGCGCATAAAGCCCGAAAGTCCGTTTTCGGTGCGAAGTGTGTGGAATTTATCTGTTCTGCCGGTTAAAAGCTTGTGAGCGTAGGACTGATGACCAACATCGAAGATGATTGCATCTTTCGGTGAAGAAAAAACCCTATGCAGAGCAACAGTCAGTTCAACGGCTCCTAAATTGGATGCCAAATGACCGCCGTTTTGTGCAACGGTGGTGATGATCTTTTGCCTTATTTCCTCGCAAAGAGGCTGTAAATCCTTATCACTGAGTTTTTTTAAGTCCTCGGGTGAGTTGATTTTACACAAAACGGGATAATCCAATGTTTCACATCCTAAAGTTTAACTGTTTCTGTCAAGCAGATAGTTGGTAATTTCGTAAAGAACCTCGGTGTCACCGCCGATTTCGTCCAAAGCATCAAGTGCAGCGTTGGAAAGTTGAGCCGCAAGTGCGAATGCCTTGTCAAGTCCAAAGAGGGTGACAAAGGTAGTTTTGTTGTTTTTTTCGTCACTGCCCACAGGTTTGCCTAAAATCTTTTCATTGGCTGTGACATCAAGAATATCATCAATAATCTGGAAAGCAAGTCCCAAATTATATCCGTATTTCGCAGCGCTCATAAGTGTCTTTTCATCATCCTTGCCTGCGGCTATACAACCGATAGAGGCGGCGGCGATAAGAAGTGCTGCAGTTTTTCTCATATACATGTCCTGAAGCATAGTAGCATCAGGTGTGTTTGTTTCAAATGAAAGGTCTAAAACCTGACCGCCAATCATTCCGTGCACGCCGGCATTACTGCTTAAAAACGAGACGGCTTTCAAGGCCTTGTCGCCACTGACAGGAGCGTTTGCTGCAATGAAAAATGCCTCGGTCAAAAGGGCATCACCGCAAAGGAGGGCGGTATCCTCACCAAAAGCTTTGTGGCATGAGGGTTTTCCTCTGCGCATATCGTCATTGTCCATACAAGGCAAATCATCGTGCACAAGGGAGTAGGTGTGTATCATTTCAAGCGCAACGGCAAAATCAAGCGCAGATTCGCGTTTTCCCCCACAAAGTCTGCAAAACTCCATCATAATGACGGGTCTAATTCGCTTGCCACCGTTCAAAAGGCTGTACCTTGCGGCATTTATCACGCTGTTATAGGGTGCATCCACCTCTGGGAAAAGTTCGTTTATTCGGTTTTCCACAAGGGTAGCATATTCCTTTAAAAGTGCATTCAAATCCAATTTATTCAACCTCGCTGAGATTAGTAATTTTGATTTCTGCCTGTTTTAAAGCCTCAGTGCACGCCTTAACATTAGCCATTCCCTTTTCAAAGAGATTTATAGACTCTTCAAGTGTGCATTCTGAACTTTCAAGGCTTGCAACGATTTTTTCTAACTCTTTTAATGACTTTTCGAAATCTATTTTTTCACTCATCTAATTCACCTTAATTTCTGTAACGATAGCATCTGCCTCGCCATCGGCAAAGCGGATTTTAATGGTGTCGTTCTTCCTAAGTGTTTTAACACTTTTAACGGCACCGTTTTGATTATTCACCGCCGCAAATCCTCTTGACAAGGTTTTCAAAGGGCTTAATGCATCAAGGCTTGCCGCAAGAGAGGAAAGTTCTTTTTCTGCAAACAGTAGTTTTCCTTTTAATGCTGCCGTCATTCTGTCCGAAAGTCGGTCAAGCTCTAATGCCCTGTCGTTTATGATAAAATCGGTAGGGTTTGTAAATGCTCGGCTTTGAGAAAGTCTTTCGAATTTAAGCTTTGCATTTTCGTACCTAGCATTTAAAAGCAGTGAAAGTTTAAGTTTGCTGTTTTCCAAGAGCTTTTGCATCTCGGCGCCGTCGGGAACGGCGAGTTCTGCTGCTGCAGATGGTGTCGGAGCACGCAAATCTGCCACAAAATCGCATATTGTAAAATCGGTTTCGTGACCCACTGCCGAAATCACAGGGAAAGGTGCCTCGTATATTTTGCGAGCCAAATTTTCATCATTAAAAGCCCACAAATCTTCGACCGAGCCGCCGCCTCGACCTATGATGCAAAGGTCAATACCGTCTGTACTATAAAGTCTGTCCAAAGTTTTAAGCATTTCCGGGACTGCCAGCTCACCCTGTACCGAAACGGGGCACATTATGATTTCCAAGGCTTGCCAACGGCGTGAAATCACGCTGAAAATATCCCTTACTGCGGCACCCGTGGGAGAGGTTACAACAGCAATCTTTTTCGGGAAACGCGGAATTTCACGTTTGCTCCCGGCATCAAAAAGGCCCTCGGCTTCAAGCTTTGCTTTTACCTGCTCGAATTTCCTTGCAATGTCTCCAAGACCTGATTCTTTCATTTCCTCGGCATAAAGCTGATAGTTGCCGTCTTTTTCGTAAAGGGAAACTCGGCCACGAATGATCACCTTTTGTCCGTTTTCGGGGGCAAACGGAATCTTTGAGGCAAAGGAGCGAAACATAACACAGTTTATAGCCGCATCATTGTCTTTAAGGGTAAAATAAATATGTCCGCTTGCATAATGGTTTTTAAGGTTGGAAATTTCACCCTCGACCAAAACCGAGGAAAGACGGGGGTCGCCCTCTATTAAACTTTTAACGTAAAAATTTAATTGTTTAACGCTTAAAGCAGTCATCGGCATTAAATACTCTTAGCTACGGTTGATAAAATTCCGTTAACGAAAGATGCATCCTCGGCAGTAGCATATTTTTTGCATATTTCCACAGCCTCGTTAATGGAAACCGAAAGCGGAATGTCATCCATAAACTTAATTTCAAACAAAGCCAAGCGTAAAACGCATAAAGCGGTTTTGGAAATTCTCTCGATTTTCCAACCGACTGCGGTTGAGGAAATGATGTTATCCAACTCCTCGACATTATCGTAAACTCCCGAAAATACGGTCTTTATATAATCATCGGGCACAAGGTCGCGAGACTCGTTTGCGAGCGCCAAAATATCCTCTGTGCTTTCCTTTGTGAAGACCTTTTCAAATATTAAGATAAAGGCCTCTTCTCTTGCCATTTTTCGTGTCATAAAGGCACCTCTTTTGCATGTAAGATATAATTATATTTATTATACAGCAAATTATGCATAATTTCAAGGATTATATGCATAAATGCAATTCTGTCTTTTGATCGGCAAATATTTTAATGGTAGGTTGCGGTGCAAACAAACAGAGGGTGCGTAAGGCACCCTCTGTTTGTTTGTGTGGAGCAGCGACAATACAGAAATATATGTCGCCTTTATACTATAACCCATTTACGGGCTATTGTCAAGAGAAGTGTGTTAATTTATATTAAAATTATAATCATATTGCGAGGTAAAAAATGATTGTTTATAATAAACTATGGGAAACATTAAAGCAAAACAATATTTCTCAATACAAATTAATTAAAGATTATGGGTTTAGTTCGGGTCAACTCGATAGATTGCGAAAAAATGCAAATGTAAACACATATACCCTTAATCAACTTTGTGAAATTTTGGAATGCGAACTATCGGATATAGCGGAATTTGTTTCCGACAAATAAAAAGGACTGCTTCGGCAGTCCTTTTTTGTTACTTAATTGTTATAGATTCTATGATAGGTTGGTTTGAGGCTTGCACAGTTCCGTTTCCGTCTGTAACAGGGGTGTTTTCTGCAACCGCATCAACAACCTCAATACCCTTTACAACCTTACCAAAAGCGGCATACTGACCGTCCAAATGTGGAGCGTCTTCGTGCATAATAAAGAACTGAGAAGATGCGCTGTCATAACTGTAGCCGCCTCTTGCCATAGAAATAACGCCTCTTACGTGTTTTATGTCATTTTGCACGCCGTTAACACGGAATTCACCTTTAATATTTTTACCGCTTCCGCCCATACCGGTGCCCTCGGGGTCGCCGCCTTGAATCATAAAGCCTTCGATAATTCTGTGAAAGGTAAGACCGTCGTAAAAACCGTCTTTTGCAAGGGTTACAAAATTTTCAACTGTTATGGGAGCTGTTTTGCCGTAAAGTTCAACGGTTATTTCGCCATAATCTTTAATGCCTATTACGGCTGTGTTTGTAACCTCGAAATCAGTAACAACGTTATTTGAATTACATCCTGAAAATACATTAAACATAATTAAAACCACCAATAAACAAATTATTTTTTTAAAATTGCTTTTATTTAATTTTTGCATGTTTTCTTGCCACTTCGAGAGCCTTTTCGCTAACAACTAAATTTTCGAAATAATATTCGCCGTAGTAGTCTGTCAGGGTTTCGGCTGTAATAGTTTCTTCGTTATACTGTTTCACCACGGTTTCAATTTTAGCAGTAATATCTTCCTTGGTCACTTCAATGCCCTCTTTATCGATAATTGCGTACATAGGCATGGTTTGGTCCATTAACGGATAAACTTGTTCGCTAAGGAGAGAAGAATTAAACTCTTCTTTGGTCATTTGGCTTTGTGTTAAATAGTCTTCAAATTCCATTTGGTAGTAGCTTTTTACCTGAGTTTTAAACATTTCAGTAAGCTTGTCTTGTAAAAATTCGGTGTCAGATTTTGGGTAATCGTTAACCTTGCTGTTTTCGGCGATGTAATTGTAAATTAAAGTATCGATAGCTCTTGCTTTAACATCTTCCTCGTATTTTTCAAGGCTTGCAAAGTTAAGTTTACTGAAATAATCCTTTGGTTCTAAGGTGTCGGTTGTTTTAACATAGTTTACTTTAACTGTGAAAACAACATCTTTGCCTGCAAGGTCGGCGCTTTGATAGTCTTTAGGGAATGTGAGGTTAAGGTCAACAGTACTTCCTATCTCAACACCAATAAGTCCGTCCTCAAAACCGTCAATAAAACTACCCGAGCCTATTTTCAATTCATATCCTTTTGATGAGCCACCGTCAAATGCTACGCCGTTAAGCTTGCCTTCAAAGTCGATGTCTACTGTGTCACCTTTTGCTACCTTGCCTTCGGTTTTGGTTGCATAAAAATCGTTATTTTCAACATCTGATTTTATGATTTCGTTATAGGTTTCTTCAAATTCTTTTGAAGAGGTGTCTACTGTTATTGACTTGTAGTCAGCAAGTTTTAAAACTTTTGTAAGGTCTGTCGAGTTATATAAATTTCTGTCCTTTTCACCGCAAGATGCTAAAAGCAAAAGGGTGAAAACTGTTAAAATAACCGCTAAAATCCTTTTCATATTTCAATTTCCTCATTTCCAAGGCTGCCCTTTGATGCTGCCTTTAAATATGCATTAATAAATCCGTCAAGGTCGCCGTCCATAACAGCGTTAATGTTGCCCGACTCAAATCCTGTTCTGTGGTCTTTTGCAAGGGTGTATGGCATAAAGACATAGGAACGAATCTGTGAGCCCCAAGCAATATCTTTTTGAACACCTTTGATGTCCTCGATTTTTTCTAAATGCTCGCGTTCTTTGATTTCAAGAAGCTTTGATTTTAGCATTTTCATTGCTTTTTCTCTGTTTTGGAACTGACTGCGTTCATTCTGACAAGCCACCACAATTCCCGTTGGGATATGGGTTAAGCGCACAGCAGATGATGTTTTGTTAATGTGCTGACCGCCGGCGCCTGATGAGCGGAAAACATCCATTTTAATGTCTTCTTCTCTGACCTCAACATCGGCATCATCGGAGATTTCGGGCATAACCTCTAATGAAGCAAACGAAGTGTGTCTTCTGCCCGATGCATCAAACGGGGAAACTCGCACAAGGCGGTGCACGCCCGATTCGCTTTTTAAATATCCGTAGGCATTGTCACCCTCAATGGAAAGGGTAGCGCTTTTAAGACCTGCTTCATCACCGTCAAGAAAATCGAGCATCTGCACCTTAAATCCGTGACGCTCGGTCCAACGGGTGTACATTCTAACTAGCATTGAAACCCAGTCCATCGCCTCGGTACCGCCCGCACCCGCATGGAAAGTGAGAATGGCATTGTTTTTATCGTATTCGCCTGTAAGAAGTGTTTGTAGTCTCTGGCTTGCAAGGCTTTTTTCAAGCTCATCAATAGAGGCTTCGATTTCAGGGATAAGGGATAAATCTCCCTCCTCGTCACCCATTTCAATTAAAACCGTCAAATCATCATAAAGCGAAACGCTCTTATCGTAAAGCTCAACCGTATTTTTAAGTTTTCCTGTTTTTTGAACGATTTTTTGACTATTTTCAGGGTCGTCCCAAAAACCGGGAACAGAGGATTTCATTTCAAGCTCCTCAATTTCCCTTTTAAGGCGGTCATACCCCAAAGCATCCTTTAAATCCAAAAGCTCATCTTTGTTTGATACAAGCCTTAGATTTAACTGCTCAAATTCAAGCATACTTTTCCTCCACTATTTCTGTAATACAAAGGCGCACCAATTGTCCTTATATTTTTCGTCTGTGACCGTAAATTCGTTTTCGCTAACGGCTTTAAGTACATCATCTTTTCTCAAATCAATTATGCCCGAAATTATAAGAACACCGTTGTCATTCATAAAGTTTTTAGCGTCGGGCAAAAGACGGATTATGACGTCTGCTACGATGTTCGCGCAAATGACGTCATACTTTCCGCTTACAACTTCGGTTAAATCGCCAACCTCGAATTTCACTTTATCGGAAATGTTGTTGATTTCGGCATTTTCTTTTGCGGTTTTAACCGACTGCGCATCAATATCCACACCGAATGCACTATTAGCTCCCAAAAGCACCGAAGCTAAAGCCAAAATACCGCTTCCGCAACCGATATCCAACATTTTGCAGTCTTTGTTCGTAAAGCCTTGCAACAATTCAAGGCAAAGCGAGGTTGTAGCGTGGGTGCCTGTGCCAAAAGCAGCGCCCGGGTCAATGTTAAGCACGGTTCTGTTTTGTTTGTTTTCGTAATTTTCCCAACTTGGAACTACGGCCAATTTTTCGCCTATTTCTATCGGGTGGAAATACTTTTTCCAATTTTCGTTCCAGTCGCTGTCATCAACGCCGACACTTCCTGCCTCAAAAGGTATCTTTTCGGCAGTAAGACGTTCTTTCAAAAATTCCAACGCCTCGGCAGCATTGTCACTTTCCGAAATATAAATATGGATGACAGAGTTTTGTCTGTCCTTGTTTATAAGTTCTTCATCAATTAAATCAATGTGAGCAATTTCCCACGCATTTTCCTCTAAATCGGAGTAATCTTCAATATAAATACCATAAGGCACGGTCATATTAGCGATTGCCGACGCACTTTCGGTAAAAGCGTTTGGAATAGTAACTTTAATTTCTGTCCAGTTCATTTTATCACCACGAAGTATTTTAGCACAAATACACAATAAAAGCAACTTTTAAAAGTTGCTTTTACTATTAAAAAACTTTTCTATTTCTTTTCTGTCGGCAACAACCGTACCCTGTGCCATTCCGTTTCTGCCGCCACCTTTGACGTCAAGCGCCGATTTGAATTCGGCAAAAAATTCATCAAATCCGTCACCGCCGCAAAGGCAGAATAAAAATCCGTTTTCATTTCGGGAGAAAACTGCACGAATTCCACCATAAGCTTTATGTAATGCATCGGCAAAAATCTGCAAATCTTTAACCGAAAAATCGTCCTCAAAAATCGCGGTGATTGGTGAGTCTGCTTTAAAATTTTCGGTTTTTAGTTTGATTTTCTCGAGTTTCAGCGAAGTAATCTCCGCTTTTTGCTCTTTCAAAGAGGAGAGTAAACGTTCCACTCCTAAAGCGGTTTCATTTTGTGACACCGCCAAATCACAAGAGATTTTTCGGATATTAGAGTACTTTTCGTTGTAGTCAGACAAAGCTCGACTGCCTGCTTTAAGTTCAATTCTAATACCGCCCCTGAGTTTTTCGGTATCAAGCAGTTTTATAAGTCCTATCTGCCCTGCGTTTTTAACGTGGGGAGCACAGCAAGCGCACATATCCGTGCCCTCGATTTCGACGATTCTAACCGCTCCCTCAAGTTCTTTTTTACTGCGGTAATTAAGTTTTTCGAGTGTTTCTTCATCGGGGTAGTAGCAGTTGAATTTTACACACTCGAACACCTTTTGATTTGCGATTTCCTCGATTTTCAAAAGCTGTTGCGCACTTAAAACCTTGTCAAAATCAAGGGTTACAATTTCATCGCTCAAATGAAAACCGACATTCTCACAGCCGTATAAACTGTGCGCTATACCCGATACAATATGTTCGGCAGAGTGCTGTTGCATAAAGTCAAATCGGCGTTCAAAATCAATTACACCTGTGACACTTTCGCCCACATTTAAAGGCTTGTCCGTTATATGATAAATGGTTTCGTCTTTTATTAAAACATCTAAAACCTGAGAGTTACTCAGCGTTCCTCTGTCTGCCTTTTGGCCGCCAGCTTCGGGGAAGAATGCGGTTTTGTCAAGCAGTACCGACCAACCGTTTTCGCACTTTTCGCACTCTAAAACTGTGGCGGTAAACTCTTTTAAAAAAGAGTCGCTGTCATATAATTTTTCACTCATCCCAATTTCTCCTGTACAATATGCGCCGCCTTGTAAATATCGCCGCCGCCCATTGTGATTACAATATCGTTTTCATCTGCTATTTCAATTATTTTGTCAGCAATGTTTTCGAAACCGTCCACCACAACGGCGTTTTTAAGTTCCTTTGCCAAGTCTTCGGAATAAATATTGTAGGTATTTTTCTCACGTGAACCCATAATCGGGGTTAAAATCACCTTGTCGGCAATAGACAATGCCTTTATAAAATCATCCTTCAAAAGTGCTGTTCGTGAGAAGGTGAAAGGCTGAAAAACTGCAATGACATTATTGTAACTAAGTTCCTTTGCGGCGCTTAGTGTTGCGGTGATTTCGGTGGGGTGATGAGCGTAGTCATCGGCCAATGTAAAGCCGTTATATTCACCCAAAAACTCAAAACGTCTGCCCGCTCCCGTAAAGCTTTCAAGTGCATGCGCTATATCATCGGGAGCTATACCCTCGCTGTAACAAACAGCGAAACCTGCAAGACCATTATATATATTGTGCTTGCCCGGAATATGCATATTAAGGCGGGTGAGTTTCCCACCCTTGTACATAACATCAAAGCAGAAACCGAATTTTCCGCTTTCAATATTCTCGGCATAAAAATCGTTAGTACTTTCCATTCCAAAGGTCATAAACTGAGCGCAGTTTTCTGACGCTTTCAAACAAAGTTCATCATCACCGTTTACAAAGCAAAGGCTAGACATATTAACGAATTTCGAAAACGATTTAACGAGATTATCCATACTGCCGAAATAATCGAGATGGTCGTTGTCAATGTTAAGAAGTACCGACTTGTCGGGGGAAAGCTGTAAGAATGTATCAACAAACTCACAGGACTCGCAAACCATAGTGTCGCTGTCACCTGCAATTCCGTTGGAATTGATAAGTGGCAACTTGCCGCCGATAACGGCTGTGGGATTTTGCTTGTTTAAAATTAAAATATGTGTTATCATAGAGGAAACGGTGGTTTTGCCGTGGGTACCGCAAACACCGATTACATTATCGTAATAACGAGTCAATGCGCCAAGAAGATGTGAACGCTCCATTAGCGGAATACCAAGTCTTTTAGCCTCTACTATTTCGGGGTTATCCTCAGATATAGCGGCGGAGTACACAACAAGTTCGGTATCTTTCACATTTTCGGCATTATGCCCCATATATACCTTTATCCCCAAAGCTTTAATTCGCTTTAAGGGGTCACTTTCGTTATTATCGGAGCCTGTAAGGGTGTAACCTTTGCTATTGAGAATTTCTGCCAAGGGACACATTCCGCTACCGCCGATACCTATAAAATGTATTTTCTTAACAGTTTCAATAATCCTGTCTTCTTCACGCAAAATCTTCATAATTGCCTCCCGATTAAGGTACTGTTTATATTATATAATTTTTTCACGCAAAAATAAACCTTTTTTTGAAAGGAATGAGAAAAATGCTGTCAATACCCGAAAATGCCGCCCTTGTAATAGACCGTTTGATGCAAAACGGGTATGAGGCATATATTGTAGGCGGTTGTGTCAGGGACTCTCTACTCGGTCTTACTGTTTCTGATTTTGATATAACAACCTCTGCAAAACCCGAAAAGGTGATAGAATTGTTTGAAAAAACCGTGCCAACGGGAATCAAGCACGGCACCGTTACGGTTATGATTGGAAACGAGCCTATTGAGGTGACAACTTTCCGCACCGAGGGTGTTTACAACGACTCTCGTCACCCCGAAAATGTCGAGTTTGTGAGCAACATACACGAAGATTTATCCCGACGTGATTTTACTGTCAATGCCATTGCCTACAATGAAAAAACAGGTATAGTTGACCTGTTTGGAGGAATGTCCGACCTCGAAAACAAAATTTTAAGGGCTGTCGGCGACCCCGAAAAAAGATTTCGTGAGGACGCTTTGCGAATTTTGCGCCTTTTTCGTTTTGCCTCACAGTTAGGCTTTGCCATTGAGGAAAACACATTAAACTCTGCGCTAAGCCTCAAAGACGGCCTCGAAAACATAAGCCGAGAAAGAATTTTTGCGGAACTTAGAAAGGCCGTGAACGGCAAAAATCCTAAAGCCTTGTTGCCCCTTATAAATTCGGGAGCGCTCCGATTTTTAAAGATAACGGGCGAGCCGCAGTTTGTTACACATTCTGCTAATCCCGACTTGCGTTTGTGGGGACTTTTAAAGGCTTGCGATAATCCGCTCGAGGTTTTGAAGAGTCTTAAAGCCTCTAACCGTCAAATCACCAAAATTCAGAATTTCATTAAACTGTCGCAAATAGAAATGGAAACCAAAGAGGATATTAAAAACGCCCTCTTTTTAACCGATGAGGAAACGGTTAAAGCCTTTTTTGAATATAATAAAAAGGATATTTCCAAAATCGATGAAATAATCGAAAACAAAGAGCCATATCTTATTTCTCACTTGGAAATTTCGGGCGAAGATTTGCTAAAACTCGGAATTAGTGGCACAGAAATCGGACAAAGGCTTGAGAGCTTGCGGCAAACGGTGGCAAAAGAACCACAAAAAAACAAAAAAGATATCCTTATTCAATTAACAAAATAGTAGTCAGCACCATAAACTGTACTAACAGCTATGGTGCTGATTTTTATTTTAAAGTAGGGGTAATATGAAAAAGGTCACTATTGTAGGCGGAGATTCCCGTCTCAAAGAGGTTAAAAAAGCTTTGGAAAAGGCGGGATTTAATGTAGATACAGTAGGACTTTACAATGATGACAACGGAAACATTTCTACCTCAAAAATTGTAGTTCTTCCAGTTCCTACAACACGTGACGGTGTTAATGTAAATGCGCCTTTGACGGGGAAAATCATACCTCTCTCTGAGGTGGAGGAGGCAATTTCGCCCGAAACGCTTGTGCTTTGCTGTAACTACGCCTTTAAAACCCACAAATGTACCGACTACAACTGTCTTGACAGTTACGCACTTCTCAATGCGGTGCCAACGGCCGAGGGGGCAATTAAAATCGCTATCGAAAACACTCCTTTTACGCTGTGGAACGCAAAGGTGCTTGTAATCGGCTTTGGCAGAGTGGGCAAAATCTTAGCCGACAGATTAAAAGCTCTCGGCTGTAAAGTGACCGTTTCTGCGAGAAAACCCAGTGACTTTGCGCTAATTTCTGCTCTTAATATGGAAACTGAGGACACACGCCTTTTAAATGAAATGCCCCTTAATTACGATATAATTTTCAACACGGTGGATTTCCCCGTTTTAAATTGCGATGCTTTAGAAAACACCTCTTGCAAGTGCATAATCGACCTTTCAAGTAAAGGCGGTTTTGATTTGGAGTTTGCAAAAAGTGAGGGCATAACCGCTATTAAAGCGCCCGGACTCCCTTCGATAGTGGCACCAAAAACTGCAGGCGAAATTCTTGCCAAAACAATTTTAGACTTAATAACCTCTTAGGAGTGATAACCTTGGACAACATAAAAGTAGGCTATGCCTTTTGCGGTTCCTTTTGCACCCTTTCGCAGTCGCTTAAAGCTTTAAAGGAACTAAAAAAGGACTTTTCGGATATAACACCTATTATGTCGCAAATCACCTATTCAACCGACACTCGTTTTTTTAGAGCCGATGAATTAAAAAAACAGGTAACGGAGATTTGCGGAAAAGAAATAATCCACACGATAGACGGAGCCGAGCCGATAGGCCCCAAAAACTTGCTTGATATTATAGTGGTTTGCCCCTGCACGGGCAACACCTTGGCAAAATGTGCTTTGGGTATTACCGATACCCCTGTCACAATGGCGGTAAAGGCGCATCTTAGAAACAACAAGCCTGTGGTTTTGGGAATTGCCACAAATGACGCTTTGGGAGCAAGTGCCAAGAATATCGGCTTGCTTCACAACACGAAAAACATCTTTTTCGTGCCGTACGGTCAGGATGACCCTCATTCTAAAAACAATTCTCTTGTTTGCAAATTTGACCTTGTGAGCGATACTGTAAAAGAGGCGTTAAAGGGCAAACAGATAGAGCCGATGATAATGTAAAAAGCTTCCTTTCGGAAGCTTTTTTGTGCGTTATTTTTTAATCATATTAAATTTTGATTTCACCGTTCTTGCTTTCAAATTCTTTTATGCATTGGCGAATCAAATATAAAATCTGTCCATTAGCAGAACGACCTTCATATTTTGCTATATAGTGCAATTTGCCGTGCAAATCGGGAGTTACTTCAATACCTAAGTGCTTGTTTTCTTTGTTTCTCATAAAATCACCTAAAAATCTTAATTTAAGTATATTTTAAGATAATAATGTGGTATTATGTTATTAGTATACTTGTTTTAAGTACACTAATAACGTTTAGGGTGATAGTATGACCTGCACATTTTTTGGGAATAGAGATATTATTGGTGGCAAGGTGGAAACAAGGTTATGGGAATTGTTAGTGGATTTTGTGAAAAATAAAAATGTGGATAATTTTTATGTTGGAAATCAAGGTCGTTTTGACTCCCTTGTACTTGAACAGTTAAAAAAATTAAAAGAGATTTATCCACACATAAATTATGGAATAGCTTTAGCTTATATTCCAACAGACAAAGAAAGCTGTGGGGTGGTAAATAACGATAAAGCGTTTGTTCCTGACGGAGTCGAAAACGGACCAATGAGATTTGCCATAGACCGCAGAAACAGATGGCTGATAAAAAACAGCGATTATGTAATTACGTGTGTACGGAATAGTATAGGTGGTGCAGCAAAGTATAAGGAAATAGCCGAACGAAAAGGAAAAACCGTAATAAATATTAAAGGATGAAATCTTTTCTTTGTTGCTAATGCTGCGACGGGCACGCCCTTTCTTGTGTGGCGAAAAGAAAGGGCGGAAAGATTCGCCTTAAAGGGGGAATTTCGATTTCCCCCTTAGGTGACAGAATTTGATTTCATTAAAAACGCCGACAAAGCGTGAAAACTAAAGTTTTCAATTTGTCGGCAAGTTTTACTCTTTTTATAGTAACTTCTCTGTCACCATATCCCCCTTAAACGACAAGAGCTTCGCTCTTGACACGTCACACAAGGATGTTTGTTGTATTGATTAAAAAACAAAAGACTACTTTTAAGTAGTCTTTTTCTATAGGTTTAGATATTAAACCCAATTACTGTTTTTTCTTTTTCAGTAAGACTAAGTCTTGCGCTAAAGGTTTCGGTCAAGGCTTTTTCGTAGTCCTCAATGTCCTCGTCTTTCAAGGCAAACAAAAGGGTTACCTTTTCGGTAAAGGCTGTGTCAAGAATTTGGGCTTTACTTTCGGTCAATTTCAAAAGTGTGGCATGGTCTTGGTAATCGCAACAAACCTCGCAAACTGTACAGGGCACCATTTCGACAATTTCTGCATTTTCAAGCGCATCCTTTGTGGCTGTGGTGTAGGCTCGTACCAATCCGCCCGTACCCAAAAGCACACCGCCGAAATAACGAGTAACTACGACTAACACATTCACAAGGCCTTTGCCGTTAATAACCTCTAAAATCGGTTTGCCGGCAGTTCCGTGAGGCTCGCCGTCGTCAGAAAAGCGAGAAGTTCTGCCGTCGTCCACCACAAAAGCGAAACAGTTGTGTCTGGCATCCCAATACTGTGACCGCACCTTTTCTAAAATGGCAAGTGCCTCTTGTTCGGTCTCACAAGGAAAAGCACAGCCCAAAAACTTAGAACGCTTTTCTATGTATTCACTTGTAGACTCGTCCTTTATAGTTAAATAGCCCATACTTGCCCCCCAAATGATAAAACAAAAGACTGTCGCAAGGACAGTCTTTTAATTAGTAATTCAAGGATTAACCGTTAATGTTAAAGCGCTTGTTGAATCTGTCAACACGTCCGCCGGTATCTACCAATTTCTGTTTACCTGTGAAAAACGGATGACACTTTGAACAAATATCCAAACGAATGTCCTTTTTAGTAGAACTGGTTTCAAACTCTGCACCACATGCACATTTAACTGTTACCTTTTCATACTGCGGATGAATACCTTCTTTCACTATTGTCACCCCTTTCAAA
>JAZOQF010000017.1:0-2918 GCA_045655905.1 Acutalibacteraceae bacterium
AACATCCGGCAGACGTTGTTTAAGTCTTGCCGCACACCTTTCAATGGTTTCAACCCTGTTATGAAGATAATAAACCTGACCGCCTCGGCGGATTTCCTTGTTTATTGCATCTATGAGCACCCCTTGATTATATTCAAGCACATAGGTCTGAACAGGGTGTCTGTCACCCGGAGCCTCATCTATAGACGACATATCCCTAAGCCCCGACATTGCCATATTGAGTGTGCGTGGTATTGGGGTTGCGCTAAGGGTTAAAATATCAACAAAAGGATAAAGTTCTTTCAGTCGTTCCTTTTGAGCCACGCCAAAGCGTTGCTCCTCATCAATTATTACAAGTCCCATGTTTTTAAATGCCACATCTTTTGAGATAAGGCGGTGTGTTCCCACTACCATATCAAGTCTTCCGCATTTAAGGTCAGTAATGATTTTCTCCTGTTGTTTCGGTGGCACAAAACGGTTTAAAAGCTTAACCGTTATCGGCATTTCGCCAAAACGACGAACAATGGTATTGTAGTGTTGCATCGCAAGAATTGTTGTGGGAACTAACAAAGCACATTGTTTACCCTCGCTGATACACTTGAACGCAGCACGCAAAGCTACCTCGGTTTTACCGAAACCTACATCACCGCAAAGCAAACGGTCCATTGGAACGTCACGTTCCATATCCCGTTTAATTTCATTGATACACCTTAACTGGTCTTCGGTTTCATCATATTCAAAACGGCGTTCAAAATCGTTTTGAAGGTCGGTATCAGGACCAAAAGCATAGCCTTTGACCGACATACGCTTAGCATAAAGGGCTGTCAACTGCTTTGCCATATCCTTTACAGCTTTTTTAACCCTTGTACGGGTTTTCTCCCACTGCGTACCACCGAGCTGATTTAGTTTTATCGTACAGTTTTCAGTAGCAGCACCGATATAACGAGAAACCAAATCAAGTTGTGTAACAGGCACATACAAAACATCGGTTTTAGCATATTTAATCTTAATATAATCCTTAGTAACGCCGTCGTTTGTTATGCGGTTTATTCCATCAAAAATACCGATACCGTGCGCCTCGTGAACCACATAATCGCCCTGATGTAGTTCGTCAAGCGAACCGATTTCCTTGGCATTTTTAGGACGGTTTCGTTTTTTCTTAATATCAGATGCTACATATCTATGTGTTATCAGCAAAAATTTCTGAGACGGTATCTCAAATCCGCCCGACACTCCGCCTAATGTGACTGTAACACCGGTGAGTGCTTCATCGAAATCTTTACTATATCTCGATACAACGCCCTTGCGAGTTAATTCTTCATTAAGCACCTTTGCCGCTCTTTCCTCTCCCGCCAAAATCACAACCTTGCCGTTTTTGGAAAGAATATACTCAACATCCTCTAAAAGAACACCTATGTCACCGCTCCAAGGAGTCGAGCCTTTATAATTAAAGTTGATAATATCTTTTATTGTAAGTTCATAACTCGTTCTCGGAAAATTCTCCAAAATTGCCGCCCGTGAGAGATGCGACCAAAATTCAGCTTTATCAAGATACAGTTTTGCCGTACCGGAAGATAAAACACCATCCTCCAACAAACTCTCGGTATCCACAGACTGTTGAATTTCCATTGATTTCAGTCGCTCGGTGATATTACCCGACTCGCTCACAAAAATCAAGCAGTCCTTTATATAATCAAACACCGTCGGAGTTTCAGGATATATAAGCGGCAAATACCTGTCTCTCGTCACAAATATTCCGTTTTCTACGGCGGTTATATCATTTTCGAGTTGTTTCTGCTGATTTTCTGTAAGTTTTTTGGAGGTTTTGAGATAATCCTTCAAAACCACAGCTAATTTTTCATCTGTAACCAACACCTCGTTAGCAGGTGTTATTGTTACACTTTCTACCATTTCAGTTCTTCGCTGAGTTTCAATGTCAAACAATGAAATAGTATCAATTTCATCTCCCCAGAACTCAATTCTAACGGGATTTTCTGAAGTTATTGGGAAAATGTCGAAAATGCCACCTCTTGTGGCAAACTGGCCTTTGCCTTCGCAAATTTCACTTCTAACATATCCTGCTTGCAATAATTTTTCGGTTAAAACAGACGTAGAAACTTCCTCACCACTTTTTATCCAAAAGCGTGAAGCTTCTAAAATTTCAGGTGATACTGTATACTGACACGCTGAATCTACCGAAAAGCACACAACGTCAAATGCCCCATCTGCCAAGGCAGATAGGGTGTCTGTTCTTTTGTGTTCATATTCCTTTGAGTAGCCCGACATATCCCTTAAGCAGTAATCTCTTAAAGGGAAATTAAGCGTTTTAAGCCCCATAGAACTAAGGTCTGCCGTTAAAGCATAGGCAGATGCCTCGTCCTGAGTAACAACCGCTATTTTCTTCTTCACATTAGAGTAAAGAGATTTTATCACCGCCGCCTTGTGTATGGCCGACAGCCCCGTACAAGCAAGCGGTAGGCGGTTTGCGCTAATATCCTTTAAGAGTGCTCCAAAGTCGCCGTCTTCGGACAAAACCTTGGTTATAAACTCCATAAAGTCCTCATTTACTGTATTTATTCATAGCAGAGTCAATTCCCCGCTTTATTATTTCTTCCACAGCCAATACCGAATTATTAAGCGCCAACTCTAAATTTTCCTTGTCCGCAGGTGGAAACTTGCCCAAAACCCACGAAGCCAAGTCATAATCAGGGTGAGGCTTTTGGCCGACACCGATTTTTATTCGCATTATGTTGTCGGTTCCTAAAAGCTCGAATATATCCTTTAACCCGTTATGACCGCCGTGACTTCCCTTTCTCCTGATTCGAATTTTACCCACATCAAGAGAAATATCATCGGATATAACAATTATCCTGTCGCTCGGTATTTTGAAAAACTTGGATAAGCCTGAAACAGCTGTGCCCGAATTGTTCATATAGGTC
>JAZOQF010000018.1:0-3814 GCA_045655905.1 Acutalibacteraceae bacterium
AATAATCGAATAAAGCGGCAAGGTCCAACTTTTAAATACTATACCGCAAATGATGTATAGTATAACATTATAGGTCATCACAAAGGTACCAACCGTAATGCCGATTTTCTTGGCAAAAACAACCGCCATAACCTCAATACCGTCCATCGCTCCGCCAAAACGAATGGCGAAACCACTGCCTATACCTGAAATTAAACCGCCAAACAATGCACAAAGAAGCAAATCATCACCTGCCAGCGGTGATGTAAAGCTTACATCAACAGGCAAAACATCGGTTATAAGCCAAGCAGATACCGAATAAATCACGACCGTGTAAATCGCATAAAAGGTGAACACTCCGCCCTGTTTTTTCATTCCGTAAAGGAACAAAGGAACATTTAGAATCACCAAAAAAATTGAAAGTGTCAAATACGACGGTGTAATTTGGGATAAAAGCATAGATGTACCCGAAATTCCGCTATCGTAAAGTTTTACGGGAGCCAAAAACATCGTGACGCCAACAGCATTCACGATGCCTGCTAACGTTAGAAGCAGTATATTTATTATTGATATTTCAGAAGTGTTTATTCGTTTCATTGTCACTCGTTTCCACAATTCGTATTGTTATGTAAATTTAACTTCAAAAGACAAAAAAGGCTTTACCGAGATTTGCTCGATGAAGTCTTTTTTAAAAGAATAATCAGTTGGTCCCGCACCGCCGTAATGTGCTTAAAATAACCTGACAAATGTCAGGTGGGTGCCCGCCAAACAGCTTCGCGCTCCCTTCTTCCGAACTCGGCACAGCCGCGGGAGGTCTGCAAGCCCACTGTCCGAGACAAGGCTCCCTTTAAAAAGGTTGTAGGGTTATATAAGTCACGGTCCACGCACAGCGCAGGACTGATAATAATTTTATTTATTGTCTATCTCAAAAAAGTCTTCCAAACGGTCAACAAAAGCGTCGGCTACCATTTCGTACTCATCGTCATCTTCGATTTCGCAATAATACTCCTCGCCGTCTTCTTCCATAACCTTAACGATTACAAGTTCACCGCTGTCATCAAGCATTTTTTGGGGGTCATCAAAGGTTGGAAGCATTGCTAAATATCTTCCGGTATCGGTTTCGATAGCATCCAAAACCTCGAAATTATACTCCTTGCCGTTATCGTCAGCCAAGGTTACCAAATCAGGATTATATTCCAAGTTCTTATCTTCACTCATTACAAATTACCTCTCTTAATTTCTATATTATATTTTACCTTTTACGGGTATTTTAGTCAATATTTTTTTGTGTTTTGTCCTTTTCGTATTCGATTACTTTTCTAAACTGAGTTTCGTAAAGTTCTTTGTATCCGTCACTCTTGTCTAAAAGTTCGTCGTGAGTACCGGTATCGGTTATAACTCCGTTTTGTAAAAGCATTATGTTATCAGCTGCCATAACGGTCGACAGTCTATGAGCAATAACAATACTTGTACGGTTTTTCATCACCCTGTCAAGTGCCGATTGTATTAGGTTTTCCGAAATCGAGTCAAGCGAAGAGGTTGCCTCATCCAAAATCAAGATTTTCGGATTTTTAAGCACTACTCTCGCAATGGAAATTCTTTGTTTCTCACCGCCCGAAAGTTTTAAACCTCTGTTACCTACAAGGGTATCAAACCTTTGAGGCAATGAATTTATAAAATCATAAATATTTGCAACCTTACAAGCATTTTCTATTTCTTCTAATGTAGCATCCGCTTTGGCATAAAGCAGATTTTCAAGAATGGTGCCGTTAAACAGATAGGTGTCTTGTGTTACCATACCTATATTGGAGCGCAGATAGGAAAGGTCGATTTTCTTGACATCTACTCCCCCAACCTTTACAGTACCCTCGTTCACATCATAAAGGCGTGGAAGCATACCGATAACGGTGGATTTACCCGCTCCCGAAGTGCCTACGATAGCATACATTTTGCCGTTTGGTACCTTGAAATTTATACCCTTTAATATAGGCTTTGTCTTATCATAGGAAAACTTGACATCGCAAAATTCTACAGTACTATCACTCAAATCAGGCTTCAGAGGATTTTCGCAGTTTACAATATCGCTCTTTTTATCGAGATAATCGAAAATTCTTGTAAATAAGGCGAGCGACCTTACAAAGCTTACGTGAATATCCAAAAGGCTTCTAATAGGCATACTCATACGGCTGATAAGGGTTACCACGATAGTTATATCACCGACCGAAAGTTTGCCGTTAACACCTTTTATAATAAGTATTCCACCTATAAAATACAAAACAAGCGGAGCTGCTTGCATTACCATTCCCATAACAATGCGGAACCAACTACCTGCTCTTTGTTCCTTTACGGTAATGCTTGTAACCTCACCGTTTATACCTTTAAACTTGCCATACTCCTCACTTTCCTTTGTAAAGAGTTTCACAAGCATAGAGCCGCTAACCGACAAAGTCTCATCAACCTGCTGATTCATTTCGTCGTGCTTTTGTTGTGCTTCAGACACGAGTTTCCAACGCTTTTTACTGATATAACGAGTTGGGAAAAGCAATAACGGCATAACAGCAACACCGGCCAAAGCCATTCGCCAATCGGTGTAGAACAAATATCCTGCAGAAATAAGCACAGTCAAAGAATTGCTCACCACAGATGTCAGCGTTCCCGATACTACCGAGCTCACCCCGTTAATATCGCTGTTCATGCGGGTTATAATTTCGCCCTGTTTTTCGCCTAAGAAAAATGCATGTGGCATTGTTTGAAGATGAGCGTACATCTCATTTCGCATATCGAAGATGATTTTTTGCGAAATCCACACATTTATATACTGCTCAAGCATACTAAGAATTTGAGACGAAGCAACAACTGCAAATGCTAATAAAACAAGTTTAACAAGTGGTGTTATGTCTGCGTTACCCGAAAAAGCAACGATAGTGTCCACTATTCTACCGGTTATTACCGACGGCATTAGTCCTAAAAGAGCCGAAACCAAAAGCGCTGCAAAAACCAACATAAAATACCATTTGTAAGGTAATAGATAAGAGAGGATTCGCTTAAGTAAACCCTTAGTAATTTTCGGAATATTCGCCTTCTCTTCCTCTGTCAAAAAGCCTCGTGGTCTCATTCCTCTCGGCGGCATTCCAAAAGGTGGCATAATTCCCCCTCCAAACATCTCAAAATTATTAAGTTCATTCTACCATATTTTAGTTTAAAGGTAAAGCACAATATTACAAAAAAACAGGACTGCTATAAAAAGCAGTCCTTAACATTTTATCTTAAACCGATATATGGTCCCGGATTAACATTCACACCATTAACTATCACTTCAAAGTGAAGATGATTACCTGTAGACCAACCCGTGCTTCCAACGGTTGCTATCATATCACCCTGTGCTACTGCCTCCCCCTTAGAAACACAAAGAGCATTTGCATGGGCATAACGGGTTTTCATCCCGTTTGAGTGTTCTATAATTACACAATAACCATAATTGCCATCCCAACCCGAGAATGTAACCTTACCTGCAGCCACTGCAAAAATAGGTGTTCCTCTGTTTGCCGAGAGGTCAATTCCCTTGTGGTTTCTTCCGTCACCATAGTATGCAGAAATCTTAAATTTCCCGGAAGAAAGAGGACAGATAAATCCCGCAGACGCTACATTTGCCTTAGTTGTGGCGCTGATATAGTTATTAGCGGTTCCTATTGTAACAACCCTTGTTACCTGTTCTTTAATAACCTTGCTTGAAAGTTGTGTAGTAGCAGTGACCTCACCGTTAATACGTACAACCTCTTCGGTTTTTTCGGTAATTCCGTTTTCACCTTTTGTTGTAACAGCAGAATAGCCTCTT
>JAZOQF010000019.1:0-4036 GCA_045655905.1 Acutalibacteraceae bacterium
CCGTGACTTCCCTTTCTCCTGATTCGAATTTTACCCACATCAAGAGAAATATCATCGGATATAACAATTATCCTGTCGCTCGGTATTTTGAAAAACTTGGATAAGCCTGAAACAGCTGTGCCCGAATTGTTCATATAGGTCTGAGGTTTTACCACTAAAACCCTGTTGTTTCCGATTGAACACTCGCCGTAATGCGACTCCATTTTATGCTTTGAAAACTCGGCATTTTGTTTTTTTATCAAGTTTTCGGCGGACATAAAGCCAACATTATGCCTTGTGTTTTCATATTGCAGTCCTGGGTTCCCAAGACCCACGACCATATAATCGTATGTCGATTTTTTAAATAGCATATCTGCCTCCAAAATTTAAAACAGCAGTAGAAATACTGCTGTTTCATTATAATATCATATTATCTTTTTGTAAAGTGTTTTTTACCCCTCAAAGCCTACTAACAAACCGCCGAGTTCCGCATAAAAACTGCAAAGTGCGGTACAAGGCAGAATTTCAATGTCGCTTTTCGGGAATAGTCTCAAAATTCGCTCTTTAAGTCCTTTTGCCGATTCCTCATTCTGACAATGAGAAATTTTAACCTTTCCACCCTTAAAGCCCATATCGAGCATATCGTTTCTTAGCATATCCAAGGTTTTTTCTTTGCCTTTGCACTTGTGCATGGTTTTAAGTTGTCCTTCATCTGCCATGCCTGTAACTCTGATGCCAAGCACCCCTGCAATTTTAGCAACGGCAGGATTAACCCTTCCATTTTTAGCCAAATTGCTAAGACTTCTTAATGCAAAAATCAGATGCGTTTTCTTTTGATAGGCTGTGATTTTTTCCTTTATTTCATCAAAAGAAAGGTCCTCGCTTGCAAGTTCTTTCAATTTTTCAATTATTAACTGCATTTCACCGCCGGTTGACAGACTGTCGATTACATATATATTAGCGGCAGGGTTTTGAGCTTTGAAGTCCTCGGCCGCATTTACAGCTGCAGAGTAACTGCCCGATAGGTGCTTTGTTATGGTTATTGCAAAAATATTTTCGCCACCTTTAAAGGCTTCGCCCCAATCATAAGCATTAGGACAAGAGGTTGAAAAACGCTCACGGCTTGTAACCATATCATTTACCATAGCTGTAACATCCAACTTAGGAGTGTCAACATACTCACGACTCTCGGAAATTATTTTAAGGGGTACGGATTTATAATCAATACCCTCTACACTGTATATATTTGATGATGAATCTGCCACTATTCGAATGTTCAAAATTCTAACCTCTTTTTGCAAACTGATTTTTACCTATCACATTATACGAGAATTCGTTTAACTTGTCAAGGGTTTTAAAAAAACCGATTACAAGTTTTTAACTTGACTTTTCCCGTTTTATGTTGTAAGATGTTGTATATTAAAGGGGGATTTAATATGGATATCGTTGAAACAAATGAACTTTTAAAAGGCATTGAAGACTTTCGTCTGCCGAAATATAACGAAATTCCTAATGTAGGACTCTACTTAGAACAAACCGCAAAATATATCTCAGAATCCCTTGCCCCTATTTTCAGCAATGCCATAACAGGCTCAATGATTAGCAACTATGTTAAAAAGGGGCTTGTAAGCAACCCTATTAAAAAGCAGTATGACCGTGAGCAAATTGCATACCTTATATTTATAGCAGTAGTAAAAAATGTGCTTTCAATGGATGACATAAAGCTTTGCATTGAAATTCAGAAAAAATCATACAAATCGGTCACAGCGTATAATTACTTTTCCGAGGAGTTCGAAACACTTATTTCTTATGTTTTTGGCGTTAAACCGATACCCGAATCGGATAATATAGAGTTTACCCAAGAAAAGCGAATGTTACGCAATATTATTATAACTGTGGCTCATAAAATCTATCTTGAAAAATACTTTGATTTAATTGATAAAAAAAATTAAATTTAAGTATTGACAAAATGTAACCGTTTGGGTATAATATGTTAGTCGCTTAAAATTTGGCTGTATAGCTCAGCTGGCTAGAGCATGCGGTTCATACCCGCAGTGTCACTGGTTCAAATCCAGTTACAGCCACCACCCGGCCCGGTGGTCAAGAGGCCTAAGACACCGCCCTTTCACGGCGGTAACACGGGTTCGAATCCCGTCCGGGTCACCAAAAACCTCGTTCTTTTGAACGAGGTTTTTTATTTATTAAATATTCACTATATGAAAAAGAGCAGTATTACTACTGCTCTTTTTCCTTTAAGGGGTTTGAGGAGAGATTCTCTTGAAGACAAGAGAAACTGTGTCAAAACGGATGCGGCTCCCGTTTGGCACAACTGTATATTACAATAAAAAAATTTCTATTTTATATATTTTTTATTAACGATTTTTTAATTTTAAAATTGTATATAATTTTTGTTCTTGACAATACTATTAAAGAACTCACAAGAAAGGAATGATTTCATTGAAATACGAAGAAGATAATTTTTCTTCTGAACAAAGAAATAAAAACACAGGGCTTATTATCGCCATTGCAGTTGCCATACTGATTGTTGCGGCAGCCGCTTGGTTTGCTTTATCAAGATATAATTCAGGCAATTCTTTAAATGATATGGTTTCGGATATTAAATCTAATATGGGAAGCATTTATGAAGAGGGCCGTTCTGATATAAATTCTATAGTTTCCGACATCACCTCGGATTTTAACTCGGTAACTTCCGAAATTAAATCAGAATATAACGACCTCACATCATCATACAATAATACTGTATCTAATAATGTATCTGCTACTATGCCAACCGGCGACAAGGTATCCTCTGTCCCCTATTCTAACAACTTTTCAAAACCCGCCCAGGGAGAAATCGCAAAAAAGTTTAGTGACAGCGAACTTATTTATTCCAAAACCTTTGGCGATATGAGAATTCATAACGGCATTGATATTCTTTGCGAAAAAGGCACATCAGTCAGCGCTTGCGGTGATGGTAAAATCATAAATATTGACGAAAGCAGTCAGTACGGCACAGTTGTGACGCTTGAACTTAGCAACAACCTCACAGCAAAGTATTCTTCGATAACCGACCTTAAAGTTAAGGTGGGCGACACAGTTCAATCTGGCGATATTATCGGTAGCACCTCAACGGTTCCTGCAGAATGTAACGATGAAGAGCACCTGCATTTTGAAATTTACAAAAACGGAGTTGCCGTTGACCCTTATAAAGCATTAGGTCTTTAATCCTGCCCTCGACATTTATCGTTTAGGGGCACTAAAAAAGAACTGTCTTTAAATTTAAAGACAGTTCTTTTTAATATATTAT
This sequence comes from Acutalibacteraceae bacterium, assembly GCA_045655905.1. Classification (GTDB taxonomy): domain Bacteria; phylum Bacillota; class Clostridia; order Oscillospirales; family Acutalibacteraceae; genus UBA737. Next base: position 3,287 of record JAZOQF010000019.1, read on the forward strand.
GAATTCAGTTTGAATACCTATACTTTCGGGATTTTCATATATATTGAAAACCCGTCGGCCTTTTTTAAGGGCATATCGTACGGTATTTTCGGTGCCACCTTTTTTACCATCAAACCAAGTTATCACGTAATCGCTGTTATCCACCATATAAATATTACGTTTTTGGTAACAGCCGGTATAATATTTCTCCGACAGACAAATTTGTTCGTCTGCCTCGGCTAAAACTTTATTAAACCGTTCTTTCCATTCGGGTGAAAATTTATAATCCTGACCTTTAAAAGGCAAAACACTGATTACCTTTAAATCTTCAGGAAAAGCTTTTTTGACAAGCAAGACCGTTTCAGCAGCAATAAGGTCAAAGCCCATCGCCATGCCACAATAAAACTTTCTGCAACCATCATTTGCAAGCTGTAAAACCTGTTCGAAAAGTTGATTTTCGAAATCGTCAAATTCCTTGTTACCCCTAATAAGCGGAAAAGGAAATTTTTCAGGACGATAGCCTGTAAAACAGCAACTTGCAAACTCCTTAGTCATATTTTCACCCTTTCTTATCTTTAATCTCTCTAAGATTATACCATACTGACTATATTGATGCAATAAAAAACCCGTCCACTTAATGTGAACGGGATTTTTGGAGCTGCTAACCAGAGTCGAACTGGTGACCTCATCCTTACCAAGGATGCGCTCTACCTCCTGAGCCATAGCAGCATTTTTGCGACTTTGTAATTATACTTGAACTTTCACACAAAG
>JAZOQF010000020.1:0-11486 GCA_045655905.1 Acutalibacteraceae bacterium
CATCATATCAATACTGCTAAAAACGTTCATTCCGAATTGCTTACAAAAATTCTTAAAAGCCGTTTCCGAAGCCGAATGGAGTGTACTTTTTCTGTTACCTGTAAACAGAAGAATATTTTTACTTTCACTCTTTCTCAAGCAGTTATATAAAAACTCTGCCGCAAGGTATGACGAAATTTCTTCGTTATGTCTTGATTCAAAAAGATAACCTGCATCCTTGTTCGTCGACTGCACATGAACTATGTTTTTATTTGCCTTATAAGTTTCGCTTATCAACTCGGTATATTTCGATTTACTCATACCCGACAGAATAATGCCGTCGAACCCTTTATATTTAGCAAGAACTTTTTTATAATCCTCAAATTCGTTCTCTGAATCATTTAAAACTGTCACATCATATTTAACCTTGTAGTCCTTTGACTTTTCATAAGCACTTTTAATGCCCGAAAGCATTTTTTCTGTGTTAACTTCAAAACTACTGTTAATAAGCACTCCGATAGTAACCGTTTTCATGGATAATCGTGATGCAAATTTGTTGGGGAAAAAGTCGTATTTTTTAGCAGCATCCAATACAATTTTTCGCTTGCTTTCGCTGATTTTAGCATTGGGATTAAACGCTCTGCTTACCATCGCAGGCGTCATACCAAGTTCTTTTGCAAGCGTATAAATCGTTACCTGAGACAAACCTTTCCCCTCCTTAGTGCAACCGGTTGCACCAATTATATCACTCTGCATTTTAATTGTCAATACATATTTAAAAAGCGAAACATTGCTGTTTCGCTTTTTAATGTTACTTTATATCTGTTACGGTGAGTTTGTTTGCCTCGACCTTGAATTTAATACTGTGTCCTGCAAAATCAAAACCGTATTCACGGCAAGGGTCATCCTGATAAGCAGGGCGTGGGTCCTCTTTGAGTACTGCAACTAAAGCATCTTGCTTTTCGCTCGGTAAAATGCCTTTCAAATTTTCGGGCAATACAACCTCAAGTTTTTGACCATACACATCATTGGCAAATCCACCTGTCGCCTCGGTTACACAATCGGCAAAAGGTAGATATGGTTTAATGTCGAAAATCGGGGTACCATCCATCAAATCCGCTCCCGAAACGACCAAAACCTTGCCATTTTCGGTGTCTTTTATCTCCTCTAATTTCACACAGGAAAGCCCTATTGGATTAGGCCTGAATGGCGAACGTGTTGCAAAGACGCCCATCCTTTTGTTTCCGCCAAGTCTTGGCGGACGGACGGTGGGGCTCCACTTTCCACCCTCTACTTCGGAAAAATCCCACAAAAGCCAAAGGTGAGAAAAACCCTCAATTCCCTTTAAAGCCGACGGGTCACGAAACTCCTCGGTAAAGACAATTTTGGCCTTTAATTCCTTTACAAGACCACTTTGCCTTGGGATTCCGAATTTCTCAGGAAAATCAGTATGAATATGCGCAATTACGTTAAGATTTCTTTTATTCACTTTCGTACCTATTTGAAACAAATTGACTGGTATAGTTTGTAGGGTCAAACTTCTCTAAAAATTCTTCCCATTTATCTTCTTCAATCGTTTCACCATTTGCAATGTTTATCTTATACGCATTGTAAATGTTTTCTACTACCCTGTTATACATTCTCTTCAACTTTACTTTGGCACTAACAGCGATAATTGTCATACATACTGCCAACACTACAAGAGCTAAAAGCGGTATTAAATGGGCCCAGTAAAACTTTGCGACTAACTTTTCAGTATACTCATCAACAAGCATTCCGGCAAAAGTGAAAATCAGCATAGCCGAAGAAACTGTTATTAAAACAGTACCTATTATATGCTGTTTAAAAAGCAGTAAGACAAAACCTAAAACCAACAAAGCCGTACATACCGCAGGAGTTATTAACGGAAGTTGCAACTGACTTGCAACAAGCGCTCCAAGAAAGTAAAAACTTTTAATTAAAGCGGCAAAGGAAAATAATATAATCAACGCTATTTTAAGTCCCTTGTACAACTTGCTGTCAGTTGTTGTATATCTGATTCCGTTCTTTTCCTCAAGAATTTTAACGCGCTGCAAAACGCTGTCATACATTTTCATACTTGTACTCCAAAAAAGTTTATTACTCAACCCAATGAATTTCCAAATCTTCTTGGAAACGTTTCATTGCTTCTTTTGCCCCAGCTTCATCAGTAGCGGCTGAGACGAGATTTATATTTTCGGCCGTTTCCGTAAAACCGATCAACATTGTATCTTCTGTGCGATAACTTGATTTTAAAAAGAGTTTATTGTTTCTTACTTTTATGTTCTTTCTGTGCTCGGGCAAGGTTATCCAGGATATTACCCGTCTTGCAGGGCAATCCATAACATTATCTTCAAAAACGGTATGTCCGAATTTTTGCATAGCGTGGGAATGTGCACGAATGCATCCTTCAATTCCACGAACGCCACGTTCTTCATCGTGAGTACCCCAACCGCTACTTGTGAAACGCATTAGGTTATTCTTCATAAGGAAATTGTTTTCAACAGTTTCCCCTTTTGCAAAGAACTCTATGTCTGCATTATTATACTCAAATAGATTATGTGAGAATGAAATGTTTTCATAAGTAGACTCAGCGCCCAACTGCCATGAAACAGCAGTGTCAAAGGTCTGATAAATCCAGTTGTTTTCTACGCGTAAATTCACTACATAAGAAGAAAACTCAATAGCATTACCATAGCGAACATTTAATCTGAAGCCGTGAAGTCCACCCAAATAACCCATTTCGCAATTTGTAATAGATATGTTTTGACCTGAACCTACAACCGCAAAACCGCCCGAGAATTTGATACACAAATTATCAAGAACACAGTCTTTTGCATTGGAAAATTTAAACATCATATGCAGTCTGTAAGAAATCTCAATAGACTTGAATTTTTCGCCCGGATTTCCGCCGTCATAATAAAGATAGACGGTCTGATTTTCTGCATCGTGGTGATAGTCATAGTTCTTTTTAAGAGAATCTACACCGGCTTTCCACAATGTACCTGTGTGTTTTCCGTGGTCGAAAAACATACCACAGGCTTCACCCTGCTCGAAAGTGGCTTTCCAAACATTTTCTTTGTCAGTAGCAACCCAATAGTCCCCAACTGCAAAATCTTTAAGAGATGCATAAAATCTCGGCTTTTCGCCCTCACCATAAGAGCCAACTGTCACTCCAGAAGGAACATCAATCATTTCCTCAACACGGTAAATCGAATTGCGTTCAAAGAGAATTGCATCACCTGTATGATAGGTCAAATCTTTTATCTTCGCCAATGACTTAAAGGGGGTTTCCGGCGAAAGGCCGTCGTTAGAATCATCACCGTTCGAAGAAAAATAATACTTAACGCCTGTAATAGTATACAGTTCCTCCGTGTTTGGTGCATTTAGTATCTTTTGACGACGAATTTCAGCTTCTTCTTCCGTATATCCTTTAAGCTCATTTTCAACATTAGGGCCGTGGACCGAAATCCAATCCAAATCACAAGGTAAACTTTTTTTCATACCTGCCACCACTTTCATCTTTATCAATCATTATGTATGTCGATTGCCGACAACCCCATTATATAACCCAAAACCTTTCTTGACAAGTGTTTTCTATGAGATATAATAATTATTGGTGATAAAAATGAAAATAAATATAGTAATGGTCGAGCCTGAAATACCACAAAACACAGGCAACGTTGCCCGTACCTGTGCTGCAACGGGTGCCAGACTTCATCTTGTGGGGCCTATGGGTTTTAAAATTGACGACAAAAAGCTCAAACGTGCAGGCCTTGACTACTGGCAGTACCTCGACATAACATACTACGAAAATATTGATGAATTTTTCGAAAAAAATAAGGGTGACTTTTACTTTTTCACGACAAAAGCACGTCACACACATTCCGAGGTCACCTACCCTGACAACTGCTATCTGCTTTTCGGCAAAGAAACCAAGGGTTTGCCTGAAGAATTATTACTTCAAAATCCCGACACTTGTGTAAGAATTCCAATGCAGGGTGAAATACGAAGTCTTAACCTTTCCAACTCGGTTGCTATTGCCACTTACGAGGTCCTAAGGCAATGGGATTACCCCACTCTTCAAAATTTTGGTCAGTTGCATAACTACAAATGGGAAAACACCTGATTTTTTTGCAATTTACCTATTGAAAATACTGTAAAATGTGGTAGAATATATATAGTTTATTTTTTAACAAACTTGAAAGGAAGATATTAAATGAACGCTCTAAACAAAAAAACCGTTGATGACATTAATGTTAAAGGTCAAAAAGTGCTTGTTCGCTGCGACTTTAACGTGCCTTTGAAAGACGGTGTTATTACCGACGAGAACCGCATTAACGCTGCTCTCCCCACCATTGAAAAATTGATTAAAGATGGTGGAAAGGTTATCCTTTGCTCCCACTTAGGTAAACCTAAGGGCGAGCCCAAGCCTGAGCTTTCTTTAGCTCCTGTAGCTAAAGCTTTAAGCGAAAAATTAGGCAAAGAGGTTGTTTTTGCAGCTGATGACAATGTTGTTGGCGAAAATGCAAAGGCTGCTGTTGACGCTATGAAGGACGGCGATGTTGTTCTTTTACAGAACACACGTTACCGTGCAGAAGAAACCAAAAACGGCGAAGCATTTTCTGCAGAGCTTGGCTCCTTGGCTGACATCTTTGTAAATGATGCTTTCGGTACCGCTCACAGAGCACACTGCTCAACTGTAGGTGTTGTATCTTATGTTAAAGAGGCTGTTGCCGGTTACCTTATCGGTAAAGAGTTAAAATATTTGGGCAACGCTGTTGAAGAGCCTGTTCGTCCTTTCGTTTGCATTTTGGGCGGCGCTAAGGTTGACAGTAAGTTACCTGTAATCGAGAATCTTCTTACCAAGGCTGATACTCTTATCATCGGTGGTGGTATGGCTTACACCTTCTTAGCTTCTAAGGGCTTCGGTGTTGGTAAATCTCTTATCGACGAATCTAAAATTGACTACTGCCGCGATATGTTGGCTAAAGCTGAGGAAAAGGGTGTTAAGATTCTTCTTCCTATCGACTGCACAGTAGTTAAGGATTTCCCGAATCCTATCGATGCCCCTGTTGATGTTGAAATCGTAGCAGCTGATGCTATCCCTGCTGACAAGGAAAGTCTTGATATTGGTACCAAAACTGCTGAGCTTTATGCTGACGCTGTTAAATCTGCTAAGACTGTTGTTTGGAACGGACCTATGGGTGTGTTCGAGAACCCAACCTTAGCTGCAGGCACATTGGCAGTTGCTAAGGCTTTGGCTGAAACCGATGCCGTGACAGTTATCGGCGGTGGCGACTCTGCTGCAGCTGTTAACAACTTAGGATTTGGTGACAAGATGACACACATTTCCACCGGTGGTGGTGCTTCTCTCGAGTTCCTTGAGGGTAAAGAACTTCCCGGTATTGCAGCTTTAAACGATAAATAATTAAATTCCTTGGGGGTGAGATCATTTCACCCCTAAAATTATGAATAGGAGAATAAAAAATGAACAAGACAAAAAGAAATGCCGTTATTGCCGGCAACTGGAAAATGAACAAGACCCCCGCTGAGACTACCGCTCTCATCAACGAAATGAAGCCTTTGGTAGCAGGAGCTGACTGTGATGTAGTTCTTTGCGTACCTTTCATTGACATTGCAGCTGCAGTTGAGGCTGCAAAGGGTTCAAACATCAAAATCGGTGCTGAGAACGTTCACTTCAAGGCAAGCGGAGCATACACAGGTGAAATTTCTGCTGAGATGCTTACAGCAGCAGGCGTTGAGTATGTTGTAATCGGCCACAGCGAGAGAAGACAGTACTTCGGCGAAACCGACCAGACTGTTAACCTTCGTACCCTTGCCGCTTTAAACGCAGGCCTTAAGGCTATTGTTTGCGTTGGCGAAACTTTAGAGCAAAGAGAACTCGGTTACACCGAAACTCTTCTTAAATTCCAGACCAAAATGGCTCTCACAAATGTTACTGCAGAGCAACTTAAGAATGTTATTATCGCTTACGAGCCTGTTTGGGCTATCGGTACAGGTGTTACCGCTACTGCTGACCAGGCAGACGAGGGCAACGGCTATGTTCGCGAGGCTATCGCTGAAGTTTACGGCGCTGACGTTGCTGAAACCGTTACAATTCAGTACGGCGGTTCTATGAATGCAAAGAACGCTGACGAATTGGTTGCAAAGGTTAACGTTGACGGTGGTCTTATCGGTGGTGCTTCACTCAAAGCTGAAGATTTCTCAATTATTGTTAAAGCAGCATCTAAATAATAGGAGCTAAACATGAAAAAACCTATCGTTTTAACCATAATGGACGGTTTCGGCTTTAACGATGAAAAAATGGTTAATGCCATTGAAGCCGCCAAAACTCCAAGACTTGATAAAATATTTGCCACCTGCCCCACTACCCAAATAGGAGCATCGGGAATGGACGTTGGTCTTCCTGACGGTCAGATGGGTAACAGCGAGGTTGGTCACACCAACATTGGTGCCGGCAGAATTGTTTATCAAGAACTTACCCGTATTACAAAATCTATTGCAGACGGTGATTTCTTTAATAACGCAGCATTCTTAAATGCTATAGAAAACTGCAAAAAGAATGACAGTGCGCTACACCTTTTAGGTCTTTTGTCTGACGGTGGTGTTCACTCCCACAACGAGCATCTTTATGCACTCGTTGAGTTAGCAAAGAAAAACGGACTCGAAAAGGTATATGTTCACGCACTTTTGGACGGCAGAGACGTGCCTCCCTCCTCTGCAGCTGATTTTATCGATGCGCTTGAAAACAAACTTAGTGATATCGGTTGCGGAAAACTCGCAACAGTTATGGGAAGATTCTACGGAATGGACCGTGACAATCGTTGGGAGCGTGTCGGCAAAGCTTACGCCGCATTGGTTTACGGCGAGGGTGTTCAGGCAACTGATGGTGCTAAGGCTGTTCGTGAATCCTACACTCAAAAGGATGAGGAAGGCAAATTCTTGACCGACGAGTTTGTTTTGCCTACCGTTATTGCCGATACCGAGAGAATTAAAACCGGTGACAGTGTAATCTTCTTTAACTTCCGTCCTGACAGAGCAAGAGAAATCACCCGTACTTTTGTTGACGATGATTTTGCAGGCTTTACACGTGTAGGTGGCAGACAAAAGGTTTATTATGTATGTATGACTCAATATGATGCTTCAATGCCTAATGTTGAGGTTGCATTCAAACCACAAACACTCGAAAACACTTTGGGCGAGTTCCTTGCTAAAAATAATATGACTCAGCTCAGAATCGCCGAGACCGAGAAATACGCTCACGTAACATTCTTCTTTAATGGCGGTCGTGAGGTTATGTTTGAGGGCGAGGACAGAATACTTGTCAACTCTCCTAAGGTTGCAACCTATGATTTACAGCCCGAAATGAGTGCTGTTGAGGTTTGCGACAAGGTATGCGAAGCTATCGAGACCGGCAAGTATGACGTTATTATTCTTAACTTCGCAAACTGCGATATGGTAGGTCACACAGGTATTTTTGATGCCGCTGTTAAAGCAGTTGAGACTGTCGACACCTGCGTTGGCAGAACCCTCGACAGCGTTCTCAAAATGGGTGGTGTTATGCTTCTTACCGCTGACCACGGAAACGCTGACTGTATGATTGATACCGATGGTTCACCATTTACCGCTCACACCACAAACCCAGTTCCCTTTGCCGTTATTGGTAAAGATTGTGAACTTCGTGAGGGCGGAAGACTTTGCGATATCTCCCCCACCATCATCAAGCTTTTAGGACTTGAACAACCCGCAGAAATGAGTGGCGAATCACTGATTTAAGTAATTAAAAAATTCCTGTAGGATAACCTACAGGAATTTTTCTTTTGCTTTTTCAATTTGTTTTTGGTAACGTTCTTCTTCAGAGAAAATGCAACCGCAATACTTTTGCATATAAAACTCCATTTCGCGAGCCTTTTGGTTTCCCTCGCGGAAATTTGGTCTGAAATCTCGGTAGTAAAACTTAACACCGTATTTCTCTGCTAACTCATATGCCTTTTTCATCATTAAATCATGGTCTTGATAAAGGCTTGCAAAAAGGGTTGAAGTAAATGCATCAAATCCGTTAACGCTCGCATACTTTGCAGTTTCTTCAAGCCTTACGCTGTAACAATAGGTGCATCTGTTCTCAATATCGTCCGCGACATTTCTCACAAATTCTCTCAGTCCGTAATCTTCCTTGACCACAAGGGAGATTTTTTCTTTTTCCATAAAACCAACGAGACAGTCACGCCTTGCCTCATATTCCTTAAACGGATGAATGTTAGGATTAAACCAAAAAGCTGTGAGTTCTACATTCTCGCTTTTAAGAGGCCCGACACACGAAAGTGAACAGGGTGCACAACAACAATGGAGTAACACCTTTTCTGCCATTACTCGAAATCCTTTCCGCAACAGCGTTTATACTTTTTACCGCTTCCACATGGACAAAGGGCATTTTTACCAACAACACCTTTACCTCTGACAGTCAACGGCTTGTCGCCTGTGGATGTTTCCTCGGCAACCTTTTCACGCTTTACTTCCTCATTGGATTTAATTCTAACACTAAGAACTAACTTTGCAGTTTGCTCACGAATAGAATCGGTCATAGCGCCAAACATATCATAACTTTCGTTTCTGTATGCCACAACGGGGTCGTGCTGACCGTAAGCTCTAAGTCCAATACCGTGACGAAGCTGATCCATAGCATCGATATGGTCCATCCAGTTAGTATCAACACTGCGAAGCAACATTACACGCTCCATTTCACGCATAATATCACTACCGTATTCTGCTTCACGGTTGTCGTAACGGGCATTTGCCTTTTCTTTCAAAAGTTCGGCAACATCTTCTTTGGTCAATCGATTTAATTCATCGGTTGTGAACTGCAAATCGTCAGGTGTGGTAACCCAACCAAGGAAATAATCTCGTAGTCCCTTTAAATCCCAGTTTTCACTTATATCTTCACCAAGATACACTCCACAGTAAACATCAATGGTATCGTCAACCATTTTTCTCACAGTGTCCTTAATATCCTCGCCGTCAAGCACCTTGTTACGCTGAGTGTAAATCAGTTCACGCTGTTTGTTCATAACATCGTCATACTGAAGCACATTCTTACGAATAGCAAAGTTGTTGCCCTCTTTTTTCTTTTGTGCCGACTCAATAGACTTTGAAAGCATACCATTTTCGAGTGGCATATCCTCATCCACCCTTAAAGTATCCATCAGCATAGAAATTCTTTCTCCGCCGAAAAGACGCATTAAATCGTCCTCAAGAGAAATAAAGAATTGTGTATTACCGGGGTCTCCCTGACGGCCTGCACGTCCACGTAACTGATTGTCAATTCGGCGTGAATCGTGTCTTTCAGTACCGATAATAGCAAGTCCGCCGGCATTTCGCACAGACTCAGCCTCAGGAGCAATTTCTTCTTTAAACTTGTTATAGTAGTCCTTGTAGGTTTCTCTTGCTTTTATAATATCAGCGTCATCTGTTTCGCCGAAACCTGTCGCCTCGGTTATCATTTCCTCAGAAAAACCGTCGTGTCTTAGTGCCGCTTTGGCAAGGTATTCAGCATTACCGCCAAGCATAATATCGGTACCACGGCCTGCCATATTAGTAGCGATAGTAACAGCACCAAGTTTTCCTGCTTGGGCGATGATTTCAGCCTCTTTTTCGTGGTGCTTAGCATTAAGAACATTGTGCTTAATACCTTTGCGTTTGAGCATTGAGGATAAAAGTTCAGACTTTTCAATCGTAACAGTACCCACAAGCACAGGCTGACCTTTTTTATGGCACTCGTTTATCTTTTCAATAACCGCATTAAGCTTTGCTTTTTCGGTCTTGTAAACCACATCGTTTTCATCGATACGAGCAATCGGCTTGTTTGTGGGAATTTCAATAACATCAAGCTTATAAATTTCTTGGAATTCGGCTTCCTCGGTAAGTGCAGTACCCGTCATACCCGACAGTTTAGCATATAGACGGAAGAAGTTTTGGAAGGTAATGGTAGCAAGTGTTTTTGATTCCTTTGCAACCTTTACTCCCTCTTTAGCTTCAATAGCCTGATGTAATCCCTCGTTATAACGTCTGCCGAACATAAGACGTCCCGTATGCTCATCAACAATTATAACCTCGCCGTCTTTTACAACATAGTCAACATCACGCTTCATAATTCCGTGTGCACGGATAGCCTGATTCACATGGTGTGCAATGGCGATATTTTCGGTATCGTTAAGGTTTTCAATACCGAAATACTCCTCGGCCTTTTTAACACCTGACGGAGTAAGTGTGGCCGTGTGAGCTTTTTCGTCTACAACATAGTCGCCGTCATAATTCGCTTCCTCATCAGTAGCCTTGTTGTCCATTTCCTTGATTTTGAACATTTTAAGACTGCGAGCTAAACTGTTAGCCTTAGCATAAAGGTCGGTAGACTTGTCACTCTGACCTGAGATTATAAGAGGTGTTCTTGCTTCATCAATAAGAATGGAGTCAACCTCATCGACAATAGCAAAATTGTGTTCTCTTTGCACCTTTTCGGTCTTGTAGATTACCATATTATCTCTAAGGTAATCGAAACCTAATTCGTTGTTAGTGCAGTAGGTAATATCAGCCCTATACGCCTCTTGCTTATCCGCATGCGTCATACCGTGGATTATAAGACCGACACTCAGTCCCATAAAACGGTATAATTTACCCATCCACTCCGAGTCACGCTTGGCAAGATAATCGTTGACAGTTACAATATGAACACCTTTACCCGACAAAGCGTTAAGGTATGCAGGCAAGGTTGCAACCAAAGTTTTACCCTCACCTGTTTTCATTTCGGCAATGCGGCCTTGATGAAGAATTATACCACCGATTATCTGAACTGGGAAATGTCTCATGCCAAGAACTCTGTCCGATGCCTCACGGCAAGCGGCAAAAGCCTCAGGCAGAATATCGTCAAGGGTTTGACCCTCAGAGAGCCTTTCCTTAAACTCCTTGGTTTTCGCCCTTAATTCATCGTCAGAAAGAGCACGGTATTCTTCTTCCAAATCCAACACCCTTTGTTGCAAGGGCATAATTCTTTTTAGTTCCTTTTGACTGTAATTTCCAAATAAAGCACTAAGTAAACCCATAATTTACCTCTAATCTGAATATATATGGATACATTTTACCACATAATTGTAAATAAATATAGTGTTTTTTTGAAAATAAACAAAATAATATTCACATAAGGATTCATATGTGGGTTTGTAGGACTTAGAAACTACTTTGCCTCAACAAAAAACACCCCGAAGAATTCGGGGTGTTTTGCTATTAAATATTATTGAGCGCCGTTTTTAATTTCTTCAGCGTGCGCTTTTTCAATTTCGGGGTCGTAGGATAAAATAGGTGCTTCATCCTTGCCCTTGATTTTTCTGTTTACATAGTTCTTGGTTATCTTAACAACCAACGGAAGCATTACAACAACACCTATAAGGTTAGGCAACATCATAAGACCGTTAAAG
>JAZOQF010000021.1:0-49695 GCA_045655905.1 Acutalibacteraceae bacterium
GAAGTAGAAACATGGACAGGTACATATAATGACTTTGTTGGAGAACTTTCTAAATCAAAGAGTATTGAAAGTGGTACTTATCGTATTAAAACAAAATTTGTTGTTTATAGTGGTAGCGATAGTGAAACCATAACTGTAAAGAGTCCGGAAAGGGAATGCTAGTAATGGTGCACAGTGATGGCGAAAAGTATACTTTTTGCCATCACATTTTTTATTTTATATTGATAATATTCTTAACCGGAATATATATAAGCCAGCATCAACGAAAAAATGATGCTGGCTTTTTTATATGTAAAAATAATCGAAAAATGAAGTTTTATGTCACAAAAAGGAATAATTTTCCGTAATTAATTTATGGAGAACAAAAAATTTTTTAAATAGCATTTTTATGTTTGTTTTTTTGCAAGTTTGACCGTAAAAAGATTTAATAATGTAATTATATAAAAAATATTTACTGTTGGTTGATTTTTTAAAACGTTTCGAATGGTGTATTATGAAAGGTTAAAAAGGGAATATGAAATGGCATTAAGATTATCTATTGATGATATAACAAACGAGCATATTGACTTTTGTGATAGTTATATTAAAAAGGTTATAACTAATGCTAAAAGGTATTCATATCGTCAAAAAAATAAAAAATTTAGAATTATTGTATTAGATTTAGAAACTCAATCAAAATATTTGCAATTTGAAGAAAAGGGTTATGCAAATATTTTTACAACATATATACCGGTTAGTAAAACAATTATTCCTGTGAATAACTCTGATTTAGCAAAAGCAATTTTTGAGTTAAGTCGAATACAAAGAGAAACAATTTTGAGAAATATTGTTTTAGGTGATAAACTGACTGATATTGCAAAGGAAAATGGAGTTAGTGCTTCGATGGTATCAAAGCATAAAAAAAGAGCTTTAGAAATTATAAAACAAAGGATGTTATCTAAAAAATGAATACTAAAAGAATACTCCCCTCGGCAAATGTTATATTAGATGTTATTAATGAAGAACCTAATGCAGAAGAGAAGGTGTTGAATTTCTATGAAAACTATATTGTTTCTGCATCTAAAGAGATACATTATAATGCTGAAAGTTATCGTAATGGTGTATATATAAACGAGGACCTTGCGCAAGATATTCGTTTGGCTGTTTTTAATTGTTTGCCATATTTGAGAAAAGCGTTTCAGAAAAAATTTTAAAAGAAGTAATAATATATGTTATATATAAATTTAATATTTTGAAAAAATTAAATGGTTAGCTGATGTTGATACACATTAGTTAACCGTTTTTGTTTTTGGAATTTTTATTTTAACTATGACAGTAGTTGTCATAGTTAAAAGATAAACTGCTTGTAAGAAAGGAGGGAATAGACTTGGGAACTGCCGAACGAAGATATCAAATAATGCGTATTTTATGCAAACGAAGATCAGAAACAATTTTAAACTTAGCCGAAGAGTTCGGGGTTTCCAAAAGAACGATTTTACGAGATATAGAGGCACTTAGCTTGTCCGAACCAATTTATACAAAATGCGGAAGATATGGTGGAGGTGTTTATGTGTTGGATGATTACGTGATGAATAATATGTATATGACAGAGCAGGAACTTTCTGTATTACATAAGGTAGCATCTTTCGCTGAAAACAAGTCTATTTGTGATTTAAATGCAGATGAATGTGCAGTGCTAAAAACCATTATATCCCTATATACAAAATTAAATTAAAGAAAGGAAAATTAATATGATACAAAAAGAAAAAGAATTATTTAAAAGTTTGTGTAGCTTTAAGTCTAAGACTTTTGATAATACATTGCTTGAAGCAAATACACCTGCAGTATTAGGACATTTGTTTTTTAATCGTATGCAGGGAATTGCTTATGGGACCTTAAAAAATCACGGATTATTAGGCAAGGTAAACCGCGAATTTCGAAATTCACTTAAAGGAGCCTATGATCAAAATATTGAAAAAAACAAGAGTTTTTTATGGTGTGTACAGCATCTTCAAGAAGTATTGTCAGATTGTCAATGTAAATATGCAATGTTAAAGGGTGCATATTTGTGCAAATATTATCCCGAAGGATACAGAACATCTAACGATATAGACTTATTGGTTCATCCTAAGGATGTTACTGAGGTGGGAAATGCATTACTTGCAGCGGGATTCAAACAAGGTAATATCCGCAATGGAGAATTTGAACCTGCAACGCGAGCAGAGATTATTACATCTAAAATGATGCGTGGAGAAACGGTTCCTTATATTAAAGAAATTAATCTTTCAGGAATGCGTTTTTTGGAAGTAGACATTAATTTTTCATTAGATTATACGCTTGGCGATACGGTTTTGCTTGAGGAGATGATAAACCATAGCGTTATCGAAAAATTGGATGATTTTCAAGTTCGTACATTAAGAAGTGATGATTTTTTCATTCATTTGTGTACTCATCTTTATAAGGAGGCAACTACATTGCCTTGGATTGAGATGAAGCGTGATATGACTTTGTATAAGTATTGTGATATTTATATGCTCTTTAATGATGCACCAAAGGAACAAGTGGATTTTTTGTTTAAACGTGCTAAAGAACTTTTAATGGAAAAAGTTTGTGCTTTTGCGGTAATTCACACATCAAAATTATTTAATTTTAATAACGCATATGCAGTTGAAATTGCTGAGAAAGTGTTGAGCAAAGACCCAGAGTTTATTCATACCATTATCTCGCCGGAGCAAAGGATGGAATATGTATTTACTGAAAAAGACATTTTGGAACGCTTTTTTGCAGATGACAGAAATATTCTTTTGAAGGGGGTTAAATACAGTGAAAACTCTTACTATGAGACCGAATAATACAAAAGGGTATTTATTTACATTTTGTGGACTTGACGGCTGCGGGAAAACGACCATGTTAACTAAACTTACGGAAGATTTGCAAAATGAATATAAAGTGTTTTTGACTAAGCAACCCACAAATGCTGTTCGCAAATCGGATATTTTTAGAACTTATATGGATAACCCAAATCATGATGCATATGATTATCGAAGTTTATCGTTATTGGCGGCAAGTGATCGTTTACAGCATGTTAATAAAGTAATTGAACCGCAAATGACTGATGGAAAAATTGTTATTAGTGATAGATATTTTTATTCGTGCTTGGCAAATCTCAGAGCACGAGGATTTAAAAATGATGAATGGATTTATGAAGTAGCACAATCCGTCGTAAAGCCTGACATAGCTTTTTTCTTTGATGTACCTGTTGAAACTGCTGTTAAACGTGTTCGCAGCCGTGAAGAAGAAAAAAATAGGTATATTGATATGGAACTTCAGTATAAGCTTCGTGATGAATACATTGCTATATGTAAAGCTAACGATGGTATTCTTATATCTACAGAAATGCCGATAGAGGACTGTTACTCTATTGTAAAAAAAGAAGTAGAAAGGGTGATGAAAAATGGACATTAACGAAAAAGTGAAAAACATATTGTCTGAATTAAGTGGTCAAGAGATTTTTGAGAATGATGCTAAGTTACAAGAAAACCTGGCACTCGATAGCCTCGCTATGGTGACTATGCTTGTTGAAATTGAGGATGCTTTTGAAATACAACTTGATGAGGTTGATATGAATCCTTTTGATTTAATCACTGTTCAAAGTGTTATAGATTTGGTTGAAAAATACTGTGGTGAGTGAGATGAATAATCGAATAGAATTACCCTTAATTGAACCACTTTATTCTACATATCACTATCAGGGCGTAGCGACTGCTATAGGCGCAAATAATCCGTCCATTAGAAATTGGGATTTAAATAATAATATGAACTTGACGTGCAACAGAAAATTTTTACATGGTTTTACTACTCCTAAAATTACAATTGCCGATTCTTCTTGGTTTAATAATCCTCATATCGAAAAAATATGGATTTCAACTCGATTTACAAAAGGTTATATAAATCCAATTATTAAAGAAATGCTTAATCAGGGATATTACGTTTTATTTATGCATGTTGATGATTATTATGTTGAGGGAAAAAGTTTCTACCAAGAAAGACATTTAAATCATGACGGTTTAATCTGTGGGTATGATCAGGACGAAAAAACATATTGCATTTATGCTTATGATAATAATTGGATATATCGAAAGTTTTGGACACCACAAAAAGCTTTTAACAACGGAAGAATCGCTATGAGAAAAGAAGGAATTTATACTAATACTTGCGCTATAAAAGTAAAAGAAGATGAGATTAAATTTGAACCTGTTACTGTATATAACAAATTAAAAGAGTATCTTGATTCTAATATAGAAAAATATCCTTTTGAGGGTGAGGGGGATGTTTTTGGTATTGTTGTACATGAATATATGGCTGAATATCTTTCTAAACTTCAATCAGGAGAGATTCCTTATGAAAAAATGGATTGGCGTATATTTAGAGTGATTTGGGAACATAAAAAAGCAATGCTTGAAAGAATTGTTTTGATAGAGCAAATATATAAAATGGGAAACGGTTTTAGCGAAGAATATAAATCCTTGGTGAAAGATGCCGATACGATACGAATGCTTTATGCTTCTTACCATTTAAAACGTAGAGATACGATATTGCCCGTTATTAAAAAGAAGCTTTTAACATTAATGGAGCGTGAACGCGAACTGTTGATATTATTTGTTGAAAGACTTGGAAAGGAACTTGAAAATGAATCTATGGAAATATATTAAAGACAATATGCAGCATCATTTGCAGCAAACGGTTTCGGAGGGCTCAGTTGAAAAGACTTACGAAGAAATAATTGATTTTGCCGAAAAATTTTCTAAATTGCTTAAAGGAATGAAATGCTGTGCTATTCTTTGCCAATCAGAGTTGACCGCTAGTATGGTGCTTTTGAGCTGTTTTGCGGCGGGGGTAACAGCGGTACCATTATCTCAAAGATATGGCGAATTGCATTGCAATAAGATTTTAGACGCTATTGGTCCGCAAGCGGTAATTACAGACCAAAATGGGGAATTAAAAGTCCTTCGCTTTAAGGAATTTGATTATATTGAACCTAAAGTTCATCCCGCATTAATTATGTGTACTTCAGGAACTTCAGGAATACCAAAAGGTGCGATGTTGACCGAAGCCAATATTATGACGAATGTATCCGATATTATTGGGTATTTTCAAATAGATGAATCTGATAGTATTTTAATTTCAAGACCGTTATATCACTGTGCGGTTTTGACTGGGGAATTTATAACTTCACTTATAAAAGGAGTTAAGATCCGTTTCTATTCCGGTGGATTCAATCCTGCAATTATATTGAAAATGTTGAAAGAACATTGTATTACTGCTTTTTGCGGAACACCTACACTACTTTCAATGATATCAAAATTCAAAAGAAAGACAGATAAGGACCATTTAAAATATATTTGCATAAGCGGAGAATGTATGAGCCTTGAAACCGCACAATTAATATCAAAAGCGTTTCCTAAAGCGGATAAATATCACGTTTACGGCCTTACTGAAGCTTCGCCGAGAGTGAGCTTTTTGCCATCGTATATGTTTGATAAATATGCCGATTTTGTCGGCTTACCGCTTCGTTCAGTTTCTTTGAAGATTGTTTCGCCTGACGGAAGACCAGTAGACACAAATGAAGTGGGTACGCTGTGGATTAAAGGCGATAATGTAATGCAAGGATATTATAATAATCCGCAAAAAACATCCGAAGTTTTAGAGGATGGTTGGTTGTGTACGGGAGATCTGGCCTTATTTAATAAACAGGGTTTGTTGAAGATTAAAGGACGAGCTGATGATTTAATTATTAAAGCGGGTATGAACATTTATCCACAAGAAATCGAAAATGCATTGCGCCTTGATAAAAAGGTAAAAGAGGTTTATGTAAGCAGTTATGACGATGAAAAACTTGGCGTGCAAATAGTATTGAATATTAGCGGAGATTTTTTAAGTGTTACTGAGGTCAAAGAACTCTGTCAATTATACTTACCGACATATCAAATTCCTACAAAAATTAATTTGTTGGACGAAATACCCAAAAATGGCTCAGGGAAAATCATTAGGAGATAAGGTTATGTTGGAGTTTGAAAAGAAAATATTATTAAGTGCCGAAGAGCATGAAACTATTCTCAAAATTAAACATAATCAATTTCCTGTACAAGTTCAAACAAATTATTATTTTGATACTGATGATTTTTCAATGAACAAGCGTGGAATCACTTGTAGAATTCGTGCAAAAAACGGCAAATTTAAAACTACGATTAAAAATCATAATTTACAGCAACCGGATTTTAGTAGGGAAGAAGATATATCTGAAAAAACAAAGTTTGACCCAAAGCCATTTAATGCAATGGGACTGAAATATCAAGGTGAACTATTAACCAATCGAATAACTTTACTTAAAGATGATTATTGTGAAGTGGTTTTAGACCGTAATGATTACTTAGGCTACACGGATTATGAACTAGAGATAGAGTATCACGAAGGTTGCGAAATCATATCTCAAATCATCCTTGAACATACAGCGAAGTCACTGATTGATGCTGGAATATTAAATGATGTAGAGGAATTATTAATACGTGCACGCGAACCTAAATCTAAATCTCAAAGATTTTTTGAAAGAAAAATGGAAAGAATGTGAGTAATATGCAGTCTATTTGGAGTGAAATACATAAATTACGGAGTGAAAGGTCTAAAAATGGGAGCGAAACGCATAAAAACGGGAGCGAAACGCACAAAACCGGGAGCGAAGCGCACAAAAACGGGAGCGAAGCGACTAAAACCGGGAGCGAAGCGCCTATAAATATTGATTTCCATAATAGCAATAGATATCGATTAGTCTTGCAAGAGAATGACGGTAGCAAAACAGCTTATTATTTCAGTGCTCCTATTTATAATCGCGATACTCGTAAATTGATAGATATTAGTTTTCGATTAGTAAACGGAAATATTTGTGCTACGGGTAGCAATTCGAAAATCACACTTACTGACAATGTCTTAATGACAAATGTAGAAGGGTCTTGCTCAATTGAGTTACCACAAAATTGTAATTTTATATCTTCAAAAGAAGTCCGTTGTGGAAATATTGTTTTGATTCCCACTGTTAATGGGGTTGCCTTTAAGTGTGAGATTAAAGGTAATGAAAAAAATTCTTTTATTGTAAATGTTGGAGAACCTTTTTTGAATATTCGAGCAAATGATAGATGTTTTGCATTGATGAGAGAACGTTTTAAGCCTTTTGTGGTTTTTTCATGTATTGGTGCGGTGGATAAAACAGGCAACATAATTGCTCCTGCAAAAATAGAATATCAAAAACTTTCGGACAAGAAATATTTACTTAATTTTTTATCAACAAGTCCTGTGGCAGAGTACATTGTTTTTGAGGCGAATTTATATGAAAATAAATTGTTTCAGGATACTACTGTTGAAAGTTTAAATCCATCAACAAATAATGCTTTCGGTAGTGTTGCATTTTTAGGGAATACGGTAACGTACGGTGAGCAATGGCTCTACTCCAGATTAGATTATTCTAAAATCACAGATGTTATGGATAAACGTATTCAAAAAGCAGTTTTACATACGCCAAAACTCAATCATAGTGCGGTTGAATTAAGTGCGTTTAAGATTAAGGCGCGGTTTTGTAGTTTTGGTTCTAATTGGAATAACAAAATGGCAAGTGGTGCACCCATTTCTGATTCATCGATATCAGATAGTTATCAAAGTCTTGATATAACAAACTTGCTTGTAGAACCTAGAATGAAAACTATAACTCAATCTGAAGGGATGATACTTAGAACTAGAGTTAAATCTGATGAATTCTCAGTGATTACAACAGGTGATAGTTATTATTGCCCGCAAATTTTAGAAGTAAATTTTATATAAAAATTATATAAAAATATTTTTAACCCTGACACTAGTTGTCAGTGTTGAATTATAAAATGTGCTTGCAGCTGTAAGAAATCGGGACGCTGATTTCAAAAATAGTTACATTTTAATAAAAAAATAAAATATAAGGAGGAAATAAAAATGAAAACTATTTTCGGTGTTAATTCTATTGCACCAATCAACAGAAAACTAAAAAACGGTTATACAATGTATGACTGGGTTATGAGACAAAATGGCTTTCCCGCGTTTTGCATGAGAACACTTTGCGGTGAAGATAAAATCACTGCGGAGGAAATTGAGTTCTTAAAGGCAAAGGATTGCAAAATTGGCTTAGTTGTTCGAGATTTTACTGAAACACAGTTATCTGCTTCTGATGGTAAATCAGATGCGTTAAATGTAGTAAAAGCAGCGAAAGAATTATGTATTCCTTCAAATAGGGGCATTGCGATTTTTGTTGAAATTAAACCTGAGTATAGTGTTAATCACAATTGGATGATTTCTTTTGCATACACTTTGGCATCAAATGGATTTACACCCGGCTTTATTGGTAATACGGATTCTTCTAAAAACTTTAATTTTGATCGTCAGTGTAGTCATTTTATTCAAGCGACAAAAAATGTAGATTGTCTTGATACAGTGATTGCGGCTACCGAACCTAAGCTTGATAAAGCACCTTTGGAATGGGCGCCTTATTGTCCTTCTGCATTAGAACCTGAGGATATTAAGCTTTGGTGTTGCGGCACAACTACTTTTGACGCTCTTCAAGTGGAAAACGTTTACGCTAATGACGAAAAAGTCCTTGAAAAAATGTGGTAAAGGAGGTATAATAAGAATGAACAAAAAACAGTATAATAATATTATAGAGAATACATTAAAATACAAACAGTTTGCTCAGAGCGAAGATTCTCTTGCGATAGCAAGAGCGGTTTTTGCTAATATGGGTGTTGCTTTACCAAGTGGCGATATTAAAACGGTTTGCGAAACTATTAAAACTAACGATTATATGGGTTGGAGAGAGTGTTCTGCAAAGGAAGCACAAGAAGCTGCAAATGGGGGTTTTGCCGCGATTGGTATTAATGAAGATAAAATTGTAGTTATTTCTGCAACTGATGAAGATGAACCAGTAGCACAAACTGTATCGGTAATGACACTTTCCGAAAACACTTCAGTCCTTGCTATTGATGGACTCAAGTATTATGCGTATAATTATAAGGCGACATCTTCAGTTGGACCGTATTTATTGTCGATTTTTTCATGTGCCAATGATAGCGATAATTCGTCTATAAACACAACAGGGCACGCTTTCCTTACAATTAAGAATTGTACATACACTTCTATTATTGTTGGAGGAATAACTGTAGCACCGTATGAGGAAATTTCTATTGGTACATGGGGTAACCAAAAGCAGCATGACGGAATTTGGTATAATTTAGAGTCTTATTTGGTAAACACAAATCAAGCATATCAAGGCAGAGTATCATTAACCGAAAATATAACCCGAGCAGATATTGATACTATAAACACACTGATTTCAAAAAATGATGAATGGACATATCTTGATAATTGTTCTTCATTTGCTACAGGAATATGGAATGAAATATCTTCTGTGAATCTTAATGCAGGTTTCCCAAAAACGCCTGCTACATTAGTTAAAAGCATCAAATCTAAATCTGGATATGAAACAAATCGTTCTATACAGTATAATACCAATATCGGATATGTACAGAATGGAAACTTTGTATCTGTTGTTTCGGAAAATAATAGTAGGAATGTAGGTGTTGTTCAATTTATAGAACAAATAAACTTAAATCCTAATAGTTTTGAAATTTAATAGAGGTGTTTTTTATGGATTGCAAAAAAATAATTATTATTTTAAATATTATCGTAATTATTGTTATGTGTATACATATTGCAGTTAAAATGTACTTGCACGCTACTCATATCGAGTATAGTGCTCCGGCATATGTCAATCTATATATTGCAATATATTATGTAATTGCAATAGTTATATTGAATCTTATATATTTCTTCTTAAAAAAGTAATTCATAAAACGCATTGAACAGTTTTGGAGCACAGGGGAGGGTTCTCTGCGTTTACAAAATACCAAAAAAGTTTTTTAAAAAAACTTTTTTGAAAAATTATGGCGGTCAGCGAAAGCTGACCGTTCTTTTTTTATGCAAAAAATTGAAGAGTTTTTTAACTGTGACAAAAGTTGTCAAGGTTAATTTATAAAATGTTGTTGCAGCTGTGAGAAATCGGGACGCTGATTTCAAAAAAGTTACATTATTATAAAAAATTGAAAAAGAAAGGAGTCCTGTGATTATGGACGAAATCAAAAACGGTGTGGAGGAAATTGTTCTTGCACCACAAACAAATGAATCTGAAGAAGTTTTGACTTCAAATGAACAAATTTCCGAAGTAACCAAAGACGAGGACATTGTTGTTACTCTTGAAGCTGAGCCAAAGAAGAATGTTCGCGTTAATGAAATTCTTGAGCTCAGAGAGGCAAACCGAAAGGTTTACCGAATGAGTGATGGAACTGAACAGGCGGTATTTTATCCGAAAACTGTTCATGTGTTTAATAAAGAAACAAATAACTTTGATGATGTGGATAACACAATTGTTCAGGAAACAGATGGCAAATATTTTGCAAACTCCAAAAAGAATTTTAAAGCAAAATTCAGCCGTGAGAGAAACGATGAATTGTTCTGTATTGAAAGCGGAAAACATCGTGTAACAGTATTTGCTCAGACAAACACTAGTAAAGACGATAAAAGCATTAAAGCCAAACTTTGCAACATGGAAGCTAAGGGTATAACAAAAGGTGCCGCACTTGTTTTCGCGGGTGTTCAAAATGGCGCTGATTATGAGTATTCAGTAGTTGGTGACGGTGTAAAGGAAAACATTGTTGTTAAAGAAAAAGCTGATATTTACCGTTATCAATTTGTTATTCGCCCCGAAAATGTGTCTGTTAAGCTTGAGGAAGCTGATAAGAGCATTGCTTTTGTCAGCAATGATACTGGCGAAGAGGTGTTCTTTATCCCTGCGCCATTTATGACTGACGCTAGCGGCGCAGTTTCTACTGCGGTTTCTTACGAGTGCAAAAGTGCGGTAAACGGTGATATCTTACTTGATGTTGTTGCGGATAGCGAATGGATGAACGCTGATGAACGTACATTCCCTGTTGTTATTGACCCACAAATTTGTCTTTCTGGTTCATCTGCAATGACAACATACAGTTGGGATGACGGCTATATTTCTAGGCAGTCTTTACATACGATTTCTACTTATCGCAATGATGATGAAACAAATACATCCGAACGAATGTATATATCGTTTAATATGCCTACACTTCCTCGCAATCCTAGAATCAAAAAGGCAGAACTTAAATTTTATCAAGCTTATACCTTAAATGCTTGTGGTGGTGATCCCAAACTTGGTCTTTACCATGTAACAGGTAATATTCGCACAGGCACTTGTACTCCTGCCCAAGATTCTAAATTAATTGATTTTGCTAAAATGCAAATAGGCCACTGTGAAGATGGTGAAGTTATAAGTTACACATTCGACGTTACTACTCTTGTGGACCAGGTGAACAAGGGCGAGACCGGTGTGAAGAATCTTGTTCTTAAAATGGTTGATGAGGATAGTGAATGTGATAATAGCGTTACACTTTATGGCGGCACTTACGCCGGTGAATTCGCTCCGCAACTTGTTATGACTTATGAGTCGAGCTATGGTGTCAATACATCTTACCGTACACATACACACGAGCTTGGTCGTTTTGGTCAAGGTAGCATTGATCTCCAATGCGGCAATTTAATGTTTGAGTCTGAGGATTTTGCCTGGTCAGGTAATCGTATGCCGGTTACTATTAAGCATCTTTATAACAGTGCGCTCGCTGATTGTCAATACAGAGCTAATAGTGCCATTAAGTTGCAAGTTGCAGAATTTTCTTCTATGAAAATTGGTAATGGCTTCAAGCTTAATTTAATGCAAAGTATGACATCAGCATCTTTCCAACACGAAGGTGAATTGTTTGATGGTTATGTACACGTTGGTGAAAACGGCGAAGAAACTTACTTTAAGTTGAGCGAAAAACAAGTATGCAGCGCTGATAATTCACATTGTTACAACCTTTACGAAGATGTGAATGATAGTGAAGTATTATATGACCCTGAAAAGCGAACTATCAAGCAAGGCGATGATACATATTTGTTTGATGGTCTGGGTAGACTTATTAAAATCACCGATAGTTTGAAGAATTCTATGGTAATTACTTATGTTGAACATCAAATTAAAACTGTTACCGACGGTGTCGGTCGTCAATTTGAATTTAAATATACCGATAATTATTTGTCTGAAATTATTGCTCCTGATAATTCAAAAATCATGTATACCTATGAGGGCGATTTATTAAAAGAAATTATTTATTATGATGGTAAAAGGGTATTGATTGATTATAACCAATCTACAAGTAAACCTGCATCGGTGAGTTTGTTTGATGCTTTAGAAAACTGTGTATATAAGGTTGAATACACCTTTATTGGCGAACGTCTTAAAAGTGTTACTGAATATGGTTCGGATGATTCTATTGGCGCAAAGTCAACTTATTCATATTCGGCAGCATCTGGTAGAACTATTGTGACTACTACAGAACAGGCTGACGGTGATGAAGCGGCCAAGGAAATCAAAACAGTTTATACATTTGATGATGATGGTAATATTGTTAGCGATTATGTTTATTCTGAAGAAACAGGCAATGTTGGCGTAGAAGGTGAAGCAAGCGGTATTCATCCTTATGCGGGTGAAGGCGGCGCAGGAGTAGTAAGTAATATTAACAATTTGCTTAAAGACCATAGTTTTGATACTCTCAATTACTGGTCAGCTATGCCGGGCAATTGTGAAGAAATTTATATCAGAAATAATCAATATGAAAATCATGCAAAGTTTGGCAAAAATGCGCTTACTATAGATACTTGTTATGAAAATTGTACTGAAAACGGTATATACCAGGTAACAAATATTCTTCCTGCTGGTCAGTATGCATTCTCTGTATATGTTCGTGCATCGTCTGATTTTAATGGTTCGAATGCGGGCGCATATATTCGTGTTACTGATACTTCGGGTAAGGTTTTAGGTGTTAGTGAACGACTATCCAAAAAAGATATCGAATATACTCGTCTTATCGTACCGTTTGAACTTACAACTGCACAAAGTGTTCAAGTGCAAATTCTTGCAGATGGTAAAGGTTTGATGTATGCCGATGCCGCACAGCTTGAAAACAATTCATATGCAAATGCATATAATATCCTTGAAAACGGCAACTTTGAAAACGATGGCCGTTGGAACTTTACTTCAGGTGCTGCATATGCAACCGGTACTCGATTTAATATGACACGTTCACTTAGAGTAAGTAGTGACCTTGAAACAAATCAAAATGCTTATCAAAGTGTTAAAGTTAAGTCGAATCGTACCACTCGAGAAACATTTACACTTTCGGGTTGGGCTAAGGGCAATGGACTGCCAAATTACGAACGCGATGGTGTAACAACGCCTACGTTTAGACTTCGTGCTGTAATTAAATATAATGATAGCGCAAATCGTCAATACGGTACTGAAGAATTTACTGCAGACTTCTCACCTTGCACAGAAGAATGGCAGTTTGCATCTATTGAATTTGCAAAGAGTAAGTGTTGTACTGTAGAAGATATCAAGGTGTACTGTGATTATGGTTACAACACAGGTACCGCATACTTTGATGATATTCAACTTGTGCGAAACAGTATTGAAACCGGACTTTCTTCTTCCGATTTTGATACCGGAATTGATGATGAAAGAGATGTTACAAATGATGATGTAACCGTTTCCGAGGAAACTAATGATACTACACCTGAATTCGAAGAATTAATGGATGCTTTTGGTAATGCTCTTACCGAAACCACCTTTACCGACGGCGAATTCGGTACAATTTATCGTTCGTTCGGCTTTAATAATTCGGGTAATGACTTAGTCCGTGAAACCGACGCAAGAGGTAACACAACCGCATATACTGTGAATCAAGCAACTTCACGCAACGAGGTGGTAACTGACCGTTGCGGCAATAAGACAGTCTATGATTATGATGCGGCAGGCAAGACAACAAAGGTTACAAGCAAAAACGCCAACGGCACTGAGCTTGCAAACGTTTCTTACACTTACGACGCATTCGATAATATGACCGAAATTGTCCGTGGTGACGGTATGAAGTATGTTCTCAAATACAACGCTTTCCACAACCTCGAAAGTATCGGTATTAACGGCAAAACCGATGGTGATTTAATTAAATACACTTATAAAAACGGTAATGGCAGACTAAAAGAAATGATCTATGCCAACGACGATACAATGAAAGCTACTTATAACGGCATCGGTCAAATGGTTGCTGAAAAGTGGTTTAATAAAAACAATACTCTCACCGCACACTACAAATATGTATACGACGGCGAAGGTAATATTGTCCGTTCTATTGACATTTTAGCGGAAAAAGAGTATAATTATCAATATGAAGAAGGCAAAATTATCCGTGCTACCGAGTGCAATATCACATTAGATGATAACCAATTCGTTGTTGCTAAAACTGTAGTTAATACAATCAAGTATTACTACGATTCTGAGGGAACTGTCTCTAAAAAGGTTATCACTTCAAAAGACGGTTCTACACAAACAATCTACTACGAACAATCCGAAGATGATAACACCGTTGTTAAGTTTGTGGCAGGTGGTAAAACAGTTACTTCTCATAGCAAGTCCGACTCTTTCGGCAGAAAAGAATTTGACGAATTACAGCTCGGTACAGGCTTTGTAGCTCGTCAGTTCCATTATTATGCAGGTAAAATTACCGAAGAACATCAAGAAAACGCTAAGCTTAAGTCTTCGGCAACCACACAATTAGTAAGCCAGATTGTGCTTTCGGGCGGCCGTACAATTTCGTATGAATATGATGAGGAAGAACGTATTACTAAGGTTACCGACTCTGAGGTTGGCACCACTGTATATACCTACGATGCATTGGGTCAATTACTTACTGAAACTACCGATGGTAATCCCATTAACACAATGACCTACGACAACTACGGTAATATTAAAACCAAAAACGGTGTGGTATATACCTACGGCGATACTGTTTGGAAAGATAAGCTGACTAAGGTTGGTACTAAAACCATAACCTATGATGCACAAGGCAACCCGACAAGCTATTTAGGACACAATCTCACTTGGGAAAAGGGTAGACAACTTAAATCCTTTGAAAAGGTAGAAGAAAATGGTGCTAAAAAGTTGTTTTCTTACACCTATAACGCAAACGGTATAAGAACTTCTAAAACTGTCGACGGAGTTCGACACGATTTTGTGCTCGATGGTGCTAAAATATTAAGAGAGACTTGGGGCGGCAACACCCTTACACCTCTCTACGATAACGAAGACAGTGTTTGTGGTATTATCTATAACGAAGAGCCTTACTATTTCCAAAAGAACTTGCAGGGCGATATTATCGGTATTGTCGACAAGAACTCCACAGTAGTTGCAAGATATTCTTACGATGCGTGGGGTAAATGTACTGTTGATTTTATCGATATTGAGCGTACATGTGGTATTGATATTGCTAACATTAACCCATTCCGTTACAGAGGTTACTATTTCGACCGAGAAATTGGGCTCTATTATCTCCAAAGCAGATACTACGATGCTGAAATAGGTAGGTTTATAAATGAGGATGAGGCGGAGATCGTGTTGAGCCAATCGCACAAAGAGGTAAATATTTATACATATGGGTATAATAATCCGATTACAACTATAGATTTAATGGGGTATAAGCCGTTCTATGTACATTTAGCCCATGTTATTGCTGGTATAAGTGCCTTGTTTGGGTTAATGACTGCGGTAGGTAAAGCGGTACCATGGTCGCAGCGCTTTATATTCAAAGCTATTGCTTTAATAATTAAAGTTACAGGTGCTACAGGCAGAATCGCAGAATTTATAACTGCTATAGGAACAATGGTTGTTCTAATTCTCTCAATAAGGTCAATATATGATACTGCAAGGGTATTTATGGGAACAATGAAATATATAATCCAAGAAGCAAGATATGCAATTAATCCCTGGCATAAGCATTCTAAAAAGGATCTATCAGGTCCTGATCTAAAAAAACCTTTTAAGTGGTGATAGTCTATGATTAATATAGTTATATCAATTGTTTACATTTCTTTTCTATGTAAAAGTATATATACTAACCTAAAAAAAAAGGATAAAAAATATGCACTATATATATTAGTGGATATAGTCTTCTATACAACATTAGTGATTCTGAATCAAAGAATCGCACTATCGACGCAATTTGAAAATGCGTCTGCTCTTATTTTGTTGATTATTTTACCTATTAAACTATGGTGTTACAGAAAGACAGGGGATAGTTCGTGTAAAACACAAGGGAACGGTTCTCGGCGTTGACGAAGTGTGCAGTTTAGAATGCAGAGGATAGTTTTAATATCACCTAATCCGTACTAGTTTTATCTCTTTCTTAAATGGGCGGTAGGCTAAAGCCTACCGCTTTTTCATCTACAAATATTTAACAAATATAGATAAAGAATAACAGCGAAAATCGACTGTTATTCTTTTTTTTATATATTTGTATATTAATTAAAACATTTAGTTGTAAAGATTTTTTTAATACTACAAATTTTGACAATATATTTATTATTTGTGTGGTAATATCAAATATAAAATAGAGAAATATAAAGATAATTATAGCTTAAAGCTGTTGATTTGAGTAGAACGAAACATTGCTTTTACTTGAGAGTTGCACAAATATTATTTTGGATTGTGAAAGGGGGATAGTTTGATGGGAACGGCTGAAAGAAGAATCGAAATAATGAAACTGCTGTGTCGTGAGCGCTATGCTACAATGTCGTTTTTAGCTGAAAAATTCAACGTTTCCATCAGAACTATCAAAAGAGATATAGATGAACTGACTTTTATTATACCACTATACATTAAAACCGGAAGGTACGGCGGAGGGGTATATGTGAAAGAAGGATATAGTTGGAGTAGAATTTATATGAGTCGTGAGGATATTAGGCTTCTTAAAAATATTATAAGTGTGAGTAAAAAAGGTGAAATACTGAAATTGGATTATATAGATATAAATCGATTAGAACAAATGATAAAAACATATTCGGTAATATAGAGCAGACACGATTATTTGAGTTTTCAATAATTGTGTCTTTTTTTGGATTATATAGAATTTTTAAATGGCTGAATATTACCCATTGCAATAAAGCTTTTGTAAAAAGTTTTTTAACTATGACAGTAATTGACACGGTTAGTTTTTAAAATAAAGCTACAGTCGGGAAAGGAGGATATTAAATGGATATCGAGGTTATTCTTGAACGTCACGACCAACGAATAAAAACTTTGGAGCGTGATATGGGTGCCATGAAGGAGGTGCAGACGGAGATTCGTTCGATGAATGAAACACTTCTGACACTTGCTAATGAATTAAAACATACAAACGAGCATCTTGCAAGGCACGAACGAAAAATTGATGAAATTGATTCTATGCCAAAACAGCGAATGCAACAAATTATAACGGCGATTATTGCAGCATTAGCGGGCGGTTTGATTTCAACAATTATCGGTATGATACTCGTTTGAGAAAGGAAAGCGTATGGAATATCAAAGTTATCTTAAAACAGAGTTTTTAATTTTAGTCCCGGTACTTTATTTTATTGGAATAGGATTAAAGAAAAGCAAATTGCCCGATAAATGGATTCCGCTTATGCTTGGTGTATTGGCGGTTATGCTATCGGCAATTTGGGTAATTGCTACTACCGATATATCTAACTTGCAAGAAGCTGCTTTAGCAATATTTACGGCTGTGACACAAGGGGTTCTTGCGGCAGGTATGAGTGTGTATGCTAATCAACTTTATATTCAAGCAAGAAAAGAGGAATAGATATGCTAAAAATTATTAAAGCTTATGCAACAAAAAATCTTTGTTATATTGCAGCGAGAAAAATGACCCCAAAAGGAATTGTTGTTCACAGCACGGGTGCTAATAACCCATATTTAAAAAGATATGTTGATGCTCCGAGTGAAGTTGGGGTTAATAAAAACGGTAATCATTGGAATATCGCTAAACCGGACGGAAGAAAGGTTTGTGTTCACGCATTTATAGGATATGACAAGGACAAAGAAGTAAGAGTAGCAGAAATACTCCCTTTAAATATTTGTTGTTGGGGAGTTGGTCAGGGTAAAAAGGGTAGCTACAACTACAAACCTGCCTATATTCAATTTGAAATTTGCGAGGACAAGCTTACCGATAAAAAATACTATGATAAGGCATTTGCTGTTGCCGCCGAATATTGTGCCGAGCTATGCAAAACTTATGGTATTGCAGTTGATAAAATTGTAGGTCATTGTGAGGCATATCGTTTGGGCTATGGAAGTAATCATAGCGACCCTGAGCATTGGATGAAGAAATTCGGTGAGAATATGGACGATTTCAGAAAACGTGTTTCGGATATTCTAAAAAATAATCAAAGTAAAAGCGAGAAAAGTCACGAAACCGATTCTGCAAAAAAGTCTATAGAAAAGGGGGATTTAGTTTCTATTGCGGCAAATGCCACATATTACAACGGAAAGGCTATTCCCGAATGGGTTAAAAAGCAAAACTGGTATGTGAAAAGCGACCCTGTTGGCGAAGAGGTGATTATTGATAAAAACGAGTCTGGGACAAATTCGATTTGCAGTTCAATCAATAAAAAGTTTTTGAAAATTGTAGCAAAAGCTAAAGCTTCTGCGCCGAAAAAGGAAAAATCCGAAGTTAATAAATGCCCGTATTTAGTAAAGGTTATTGATGATTGTCTTTACATATACAAGGGTGCGGGTACAAATACAGGTAAGGTTGGTAAAATCACAGACCAAGGAGTATATACCATAGTTGAAGAAAAACAAGACAGTAAAGCTGCTAAATGGGGCAAGCTGAAATCTAGCAAGGGTTGGATATCACTTGATTCTGTAAAAAAAGTTTAAATACTTTGAAAAAAATTTAACTGTGACACTAGTTGTCACAGTTAAATTTTATACTTTACTTGCAGCTGCAAAAAAGGCTTAACAGCCAATATAAAAAATCAAAAAATTATGAAAGAAGGTAAACTTTATGGCATGTAAAGGTGCTACAAAAAATCAGGCAACAATCGTTGCTGAAAAAACTACTGTTGCGACAACAACGGTTCAAACAGTAGAAGAAAATAAAAAAGAAAGACTTTTGTTTGGAGTGGATTCAAATGTTTCATCTGATGATTTACTTCAAAACAACATTATGGAATTTGAATGGGTGGTAAGAAACAAGCTGTACCCTGATTTTTGGGGAAGAAATCTAGTCGGTAATAACGCACTCACAAAAGAAGAAATTGATTTTCTTCATCAAAAAGGTTGTAGAATTGCCGCTATCTATATTGATTCTGGTGAAAAAATCACTGAGGCACAAGGACAAATTCTTGCAAAGAAAGTTAATGTGTGTGCTCTTGAGTTGGATATTCCCGAAGGCACAGCTATCTTCTTGGAAATTTGCGAAAATGAAACTGTAACCCGCGATTTTATGCGTGGTTTTGCATGTGGATTAATTACTGAAGGATTTATTCCCGGTTTTAAGGCAAATACTGATGCAGCATATGACTTTGACCGTGAGTATAGCCGCGGTATGCAAACAGATAGGGATATTTTTGAAAAATGTTTAATTTGGGCGGTGGCTCCAAGCCTTCCTGAATACCATCGTGTAACTACTACACATCTAATTCATCCGGACGATTGGAAGCCATTTGCTCCTTCGGGTATTTCCCGAAAAGATGTTGCGATTTGGCAGTACGGTAAAGATTGTCATCCGATCGATGATGATGCAGGCAATGAAACAACTTTTAATGTAAATCTTGTCAGAGACGAGAAAGTTATTATTGAAAGAATGTTTTAGTTGGTTGTATAAAACAAATAATAATAGGAGGAAAAGAAGATGACTTATGTATCTTCAGTATCTTTAGATAATGCTGAAATCAAAGTACAAAAAGGTACAGTTGCTTTTTTGGAAGCTACTGTGCTTCCAGAAAATGCAAATAATAAAGCTTTGTCGTGGCAAAGTTCAGATGAAAGTGTAGCAACCGTGGAGAACGGATGTATATCTGCACTTAAGGTTGGTAAAACACGAATCACCGCTAAGGCGAAAGACGGCAGTTCGAAATCGGATTCGTGCTGTGTGGAAGTAACGAATGAAATTATGGTAAATCATATTTATCTGGATACTTCATTATTGAATATGGTGGTTGGAGAAGATAAATATATAGGATCGTATGTTTATCCTGAAAATGCTAAAAACACTTCTCTTAAA
This sequence comes from Acutalibacteraceae bacterium, assembly GCA_045655905.1. Classification (GTDB taxonomy): domain Bacteria; phylum Bacillota; class Clostridia; order Oscillospirales; family Acutalibacteraceae; genus UBA737. The sequence goes on from JAZOQF010000021.1 coordinate 20,271, forward strand.
TGGAAAAGCAGTAAAACGAGTGTAGCTACTGTAAATCCTGATAGCGGAAAAATAACGGCCGTCAAACCTGGTGTAGCAATAATAACTGCAACTGCTGCTGATGGTAGTGGTGTAAAGGATAAGTGTGAGGTGACAGTGTCTAATCCAATCAAGGTGAAAAGTATTGAGTTGAGTGATTCAAAATTAACCTTAAAATGTGGAGAAAGCGAGTGCTTATGTGCTACTGTAAAACCGTCTAATGCGACGAATAAAGCAGTCAAATGGTCAAGTAGTAACGCAAAAGTAGCCATTGTCAATTCTAAAGGACGCGTTACCGCGCGTTTGGCGGGCAAAGCTGTAATTACTGCGAAGTCGAAAGATGGTAGTGACGTAAAAGGTGTATGTACAGTTACTGTAAAACCTTCTCGTGTTCCCATATTGAGTAGTGTTCAAAATAAAGCCTCGAAAAATTATTTTGAGGACCCAATTGATGTAAATACTGGTTCACATATTATGAAGAATACTATTTTAACATTATTTGGCGGGCAAAATTTAAAGTTCGTTATTGAATATGATTCGGGCAAACTGTCTTCTGGAAGTTTTGGTACTGCCTGGTTTCACAATTATGAAAAAAGGTTAGAAGTAGCGAACTCTAAATATCGTGTATATAGTAACCCATCTGTGTATTCAGATTATAGTATGAACGATTGTGGAAATGTATATACGTGCGAGTCACCCGGCAAAAACGGTTATGTTTTAAGAGTTAATAGCGAATCAGAATATCCGTATTCTATTAATTGCAATTATGAATATACGGAATATTATGATACTAATGGTAGACTTGCTAAAGTAGTAAGTCACGAAGGATTTGAAACCCTTATTACTTACAGTGATACTCTAACAACAATTACTGATATGGTATCTGGAAAGAAAATTTATCTTCAAAAGGATTCGTCAGGTAAAATTGTAAGAGTTTATGATGATGTATCAAGACAAGCAACATTTATTTATAATCAAGATTTTTTAACATATATTTGCGACTTGAATGGGAATACACTTGCCTATACCTATAATGAATTGGGACAGGTGCTTACAGGTACTGACGCGGAAGGAAATTGTTATTTTACAAATACTTATGACGAATGTGGACGTGTGGTTTCTCAAAAAGATGGTGTTGCAGATTCGCTTGTTTCAACGCTTTGTTACGAAAACTTAATAACTGTTGCAACAAATCGTAATGGAAAGAAAAGTATTCGTGAATATGATTGCGAAGGTTTACTTATTAAATATACAGATGAAAATGGCAATTCCACAAATTATGTTTATGATGACTATAATAATCTAATCGAAGAAATAGATGCTAAAAATAATTCTATAACAAAAACTTATGGACCGTTTAATAAACCCGTAAGTATTACAGATAAAAATGGTAATACGACATATTTTGAGTATGACAACTATGGCAATGTTACAAAAATTTTATATCCTGCAATAAACGGTGTGAGTGCTGAAGAAAGCTTTGTATATAATGAAAGAAACCAGCTATTGCGACACACTGACGTTCGCGGCACTGTGACGGTTTACGAATATGATGTGGCGGGGATGCCAAGATCTAAAAAGGTAGGCACTAAAAATGCTATTACATATTCTTATGAAAACGGTTTTCTAAAATCGCAAACCGACGCAATGGGATATACCACACAGTACGGTTATAACGCAATCGGTCAGATGACATCAATGACCGATGCAGATAACAAGGTTACACGGTATGAATATGACAATTGCGGTAACCTGCTTAAAACAATTGATGCAAACGGTAAAACCGTTGAAAATGTTTATGACGGTAACCACCAAAAAACTTGGACTAAGGATGCAAACGGTAACACAACAGAGTATTTATATAATGGCAATATGAAAAATGAAGTTATCACCTTACCTGATAATAACACTATCCGTTATGAATTTGACGGTGAGGATAGACCCGTCAAAATGACCGACCAATCCGGTAACGTAACCCGAACTGTATACGATGATGCAGGCAGGGTTGTTGAAAAGTTTTTTGCCGATAGTAGCAGAATTAAATATGAATATGATGCCGTAGGCAACGTCATTAAAGAAACTAACCAAAAGGATGCGGTTACCTTTAAAACATATGATGCAAACGGCAACGTGCTATCCATAAAGGATAACGACGGCAATATTACACGTTACCAGTACAACGCAATGGGTAAAAAGGTAAGAGCCGTCAATGCGGTATCGGGCGCTGTGATTTACGAATATTCAAAAGCGGGCGACCTGCTTAGTGAAACCGATGCGCTTGGTAATAAAAAGTGTTACACCTATGACGAATTCGGTAATATGCTTACTGCGACCGATGCTAAGGGTAACACAACAACCTACACTTATGATGCCAATAACAATATGCTTACATCACGTAATGCGTTGGGTAATACAACAACCTATACTTATGACTGCCTTAACCGTCTTGTATCGCTTAAGGATGCTAAGAATAATACTGTAACCTACGGTTATGACCCGCTTGGCAGACGTACAACCATTACCGATGCAAAGCAAAGAGTGTTTACCACAACTTATGACGGTAACGGCAACGTGCTTAAAACTATTGACGCAAAGGGTAATACTGTAAGCGATACCGTATATAACTGCTTAAATCTTCCTGAAGTTGTTACCGATTCAACAGGTAAGACAACCACCTATACCTACACCCCACTCGGTAAGGTGTGGACAACGGTGGATTCAATGAATCACCGTCAGGAATATTCATATAATTCGCGCGGTTTGAATATTGCTGTTTTGGATGCAAATAACTGCACCAGCCATGCGGAATATGATGTATTAGGCAATATAACAAAGCTTACAGGACCAATGGGTAGTATAATTAACTATACCTATGACCAAATGGGTAGACTTATTGCTGAAACAACCTCGTCAGGCGGTAGTATAACTTACGGTTATAACGCCCTTAACGTTAAAGAACAGCTTACCAATGCCAGAGGTCAGGTAAGAAAATATTTCTATGATGCGGCAGGCAGAATTACAGGCTTTGTCGGTGAAGAGGATTCGGTAAGCTATACCTATGACAAAAATGGCAACGTTTTAACCGTGGCTGACAGCAAGGGTGTAATCAGGCGTGAATATGACGCCCTTAACCGTGTTACTAAATGCACCGATACCTTTGGTAAGGTTATTTGTTATGAATATGATGCGGTAGGTAACCTTAAACACCTTGTTTATCCTGATAATACCTTGGTTACTTATGATTATGACGAAAATAATAACCTTAAAACAGTTACCGACTGGGCAAACAGGGTTACAACCTATACATATGACGAAAACAACCATGTAGTAGGTGTTGTTAAGCCCGACGGCAGTATTACAACCACCGTTTACGACAATAAACAGCGTATTGATTCTACTGTTGAAAAAACAGCGACAGGTCAGGTTATTACAGGCTTTGAATATACGTACGATAATTTGTCGAGAATTGTCAATGAAAAACATCTTGCAGAAAATATCAAGATGTGCTATACTTATGATGACTTAAATAGACTAACAAAGCGTCAGGTTATTAGCCTTGACTGTGGATGTGTTATCTCTGAAGAAAACTACTCGTATGATGCAGCAGGTAATATTATCGATGAACCTAATAGCTGTTTTGCATATGATATTAACAACCGATTAACCATTTTCAATACAAATGCTACAAGTTATGACCTTGATGGCAATATGCTAAACAATGGGGTACAGCAATTCACTTATGACTCTGCAAACCGTCTCATTACAGCTGACGGTCATACATATACTTACAATGCAGAGGATGTAAGAATCCGTAACCTTTGTTCTGATGCGGATACTACTTACACATATAATACAAACTGTAAGTTGAGTCAGTTGCTTACTAAGACTACGAATGGTGTTACAACTAAGTACGTTTACGGTAACGGACTTATCGGTGAAGAAGAATTGGGTGAATTTAAAACCTATCACTTTGATTTTAGAGGTAGCACCGTAGCTATTACAAATAATGATGGCACTATAATTAATACCTTCAAGTATGATACTTACGGTAATGTAACCGAGCATATTGGTAACAGCAATGTTATCTTTGGTTACAACGGTCGTGACGGCGTAGTGACGGATAAAAACGGTCTTATCTATATGCGTGCAAGATATTATTCACCTGCTATGCGCCGTTTTGTAAATGCCGATATTCTTCACGGTCAAATTTCCGATTCAACCTCACTTAACCGTTATTCCTATGTTAACGGCAACCCGGTTTCCTTTGTAGACCCGTTTGGGTTGGCAAAGGAGAGAGGGGATACATCATCGTATAGTGATTATACAATATCTCCATCGGAGTTAGTTCAAAATTTTGCAACTGCAGCTGATGGATTTGAATTAATCATAGGAAATGTGAAATTCGTCAAAGATGGCCAATATATAAATATTAAAGGTGACAGGGCGATACTCGATAAATTTAATATTAAGCAAACTCGCATAAAAGCTGATAACATTAAAAATTTTAAAGGCATAGCCGAATTGGCAAATGCGAATTCAGCAGTTTCTAGTGCTTTAAAATCAAAGTCTAACTGGGCATTTGCTGGAATTACAATCGCAATAGAAACTACTTATGACATGAGTCAATATGAAGATTGGGGCGATAAACTTGTTATAGGTTCATACGATATTGTGAGTGGGGTTGTTGGTACAGGTTTATCTTTAGCTGGCGGTGCTTGGGCAGGGGCTGAAATTGGATCGGCTGTTTCTCCTGGATGGGGTACATTGGGAGGAATAATAGTAGGAGGCCTGATAGGCGTGGGTTATGAATTATTAATTGATGAGCCAATAAAAGAAGTGCTTGTAATTAATTTAGTAGAATCGTAGGGACAATCCGATGTTTTTGTAAATTATTAATAGGAGTAAATAGTGTGAATTTTTAATATAAATTCATAGCACAAATGAGTAATAAGGGTGATTGTGATGAAAAAAAATATTGAATTGTTTTGTGGAATTAATGAAAAAATGGATGTATATTCTGATAACAAAACTTTAGTGTGGCTATATGCTGTTTTTATGTTCTTTTTTGTTATAGTGGTTGCCTTCCTTGATTATTATAAAACTAAAAATATTTTCTCGCTTATAGTTTCATTGCCTTTTTTATTTTTATCTGTGCTTTTTTTTGTTTGGTTGTATAAAAGTAAAAAAAAGAAATCATCCATACATTATTTCCTTTTTCAAGGGTGTGTGGCTTTATCGATATCTTTGATCTGGCTGTTCGTTGCATTTATAAACATTAGTTCAAATAAATTGGGATTTTCAATATTTTATATTTATGGAGCTATTTTCGGAGTCATATTCGTTGTAATTTTTTTCTTTTTAAGATTTTTAAAATGGAAAAGTTACAAATTGGGTAATATTAAAGAAGACAAACAACTATTCAATAATAAAATAGTTTGTATCTCGATTCTTCTATTAATGTTCTTTTTAAAATTTTTAAAATTTAAAGAAATGGAAAAAATAATTTTATACAAAATATTGACAGGTGGCTTGATTGTTCTGTTTTTTATATTCTTAACAATAGCAATTAATATGTTTGTGAATTATTATATAGTGAAAAAATATTATTTGTAAATGTTAGAGGACACAGGTGGACAGTTATATGCATTAACAAAAATCATTAAAGCTCCTAGATTATAAGGCAACTGTATAAACGGAACGGTTAGCGAAAGCTAGCCGTTCTTTTTTATATTTTTATTCCTTGAAAAAGTTTAACTATGACACTAATTGTCATAGTTAAACTTTATAATTGCATTACAGCAGTAAAAATATTTTTAAGGAGATTTAAAATGGGCACTGAAATGATTTTTATTAATTTAATTTTATTTTCAATTGGTATAGGTTGTATACGTTTTCAAAATCGACAAAAGAAAATCAATTTGAAGCCACTATTAAAAAAGGTTTTTATACCAGGCATAATATTAGGAACATTGATTTCGTTTCTAATTTTCAAGGATTATCGAACACAAAATATTGTGAATGGAGTTCTTTTTGGTATTTTGATTTGTGAAATGCTATATATTCTTCATTTAAGTAAGAAAAACTTTTACAATTCAAAAAATGTAACCGTATTTTATGATGATGGAACACCCCCTAGATTTTTTATTACAGGAGATAAGCATCGCGATTTTGAGTATGTGAAAGATTTTTGTCAGAAGTTAAATACTCGCAAGAAGGATGTTCTTATCATTCTTGGTGATGCAGGTTTTAATTATTATGGTGATGAGCGAGACGATAAATTAAAAAGACAAGTATCCGAATTGAACATTACGCTTTTTTGTATTCACGGTAATAAGGAAAATAGACCGCAAAAAATCCCTACATACGGCATCAGGGATTTTTGTGGTGGTAAAGTGCATTACGAACCTCGTTATCCAAATATACTGTTTGCTATTGATGGCGAAATTTATAATTTTGAAGGCAAGAAATATATGGTCGTTGGCGGCGCTCACAGTGTTGATAAAATGTACTGCTTAGAAAATAATACCCCGTTTTGGGAAGATGAAATGCCCAATGAAAAGATTAAGGCAAGGGTTGAACTCGAACTGGAAAGTGAGAACAATAACGTATACGGCATGCTAACTCACACTTGCCCAATTTCTTATTTGCCAACCGAAATGTTTATATCAACACATCAAAGTAACACTGCAAATAAAGGTTTCAGAAAATTAAAGTCGGCAAAGCCTTTCAAGCTGGATATTGACCGTTCTACAGAATTGTGGCTTGATGATTTAGAGAAGAAAATTGATTATGAAGTTTGGTATTGCGGACATTACCACGTTGACAAACAAATCGATAAAATAAATATGATGTATCACGAAATCAAACCATTACATATGAAGTTACACGGAGAAACACAGTGATGCTTTGTAATGTTTTGTTGAGTCCGATTTTTGTTACGTTCGTTATAATTATATTAGGTTGTGCTATCGGTAATATTAAATTTCGGGGAATATCATTAGATGTTTCGGGTGTTTTAATTGTGGCTATTTTAACAGGATTTATATTTAATAAAATAGCATTTATTAAAGAAATAGTAAATACGGTGGGTTTTCAAAGGGATATGTCTTTTTTATCGGCGTTTGGTGTGGCGCTATTTGTGTCAGTTATAGGAATAACGGCAGGGTATAATGTAGATATAAAAGAGAAAGCTGAAATAAAATCGGTATTTATAGGAAGTCTTATGGTTGCTTCTTCTTTTCTTGTTATGAGAACAATTGGTTGGATTGACAAGGGGATATCTGTATCGCGATTATTAGGCTTACTTTCGGGTTCGCTAACCACCACACCGGGTTTATCCGCAGCAATCGAATTGCAAGGTATCGATAAAAATGAAGTGACAATAGGGTATGGGACATCTTATTTTTTTGGTGTTTTACTTACGGTGTTAATTGTTCAAATAATCACTAAAAATTCTGAAAAAATTTTATATAGTAAAATTGATTGTAATGATAAAGTGAAAAATCAAAATGATTTTTCATTGATTATACAAATAGGTTTTGTGATTTGTATCGGTAAATTGATAGGGAATATAAAGGTTTGGGGACTTTCATTAGGTGATTCGGGCGGAATATTGTGTTCGGGAATTATATTAGGTTGCTTATTCAAAAAATTGGTACCACAAAAAACATATTCAAAAGAATCTTTTGGTTTGATTAGAAATTTAGGTTTGGTTTTATTTTTTGTTGGTAATGGATTGCCAGCAGGAATGAAATTAGATAATGGTTTTGAAATAAAAATAATAGGGTATAGTTTAATACTTGTTATTACACCTATTTTGATTGGAATGTTAGTCTATAAGATTTTAATTGAGAAAAAATCTTCGGCTGCTAGTGTGATTTCGGGTGGAATGACGAGTACACCTGCTATGGGAGTTCTTATACATAGCAAAAAGAATTTTAATTTAACAGAGTATTCTGCGGCATATATTGGTGCATTGTTAACGATAATTATATTGATGCGTATACAAGTATAAGGGGAGAGGTGGATTCTCTATATCCACCTCTATAATTTGTTTCTTAATCGTTAAAAACAACAAATGTAAGCTGTGCAAGTATGTATTTACCATTTCGCTACTATTTTTCCGTAGACAAGTTTTCGCTCGTAATCATATTTTGTTATGACTACGATTACCTTATCTTCAACATTAAAATCTTCGTCGCATTGATACATTGAATAGGTGCACAAGCAGTCAAGGTTTTCCTCTAACTTACAGAATACACCGCCTTTGTATTTGCCGGATATAGTAGATGCACGTCGGCAGTTAAGAGGATGGCGGACCTCAACACCATCAAAGGGATGTGGCTCTGCTTCTTTTACTGAAATCTTTATTGATTGGTTTTCTTCATCGTATTCTTTCAGAATAGCGGTAAGCATTTCGCCGGGATGATACTTGTCGCGGAGATCACCGAGCATACCGTAGGATAAATCTCTTTGGGAGAGTGTCATGTCGAAACCGCCGCAGTTTGCAAGCAGATGTGCAGCGCCAACCGCAATAACATTTACAGATACTTTTTTACCAACTTTGGGAGTGAGTTTCGTAAAAGCTTTTCGGCGAACATACATAGCGCTACGGCGCGATGCGGTACAGCAATCGCTTTCACGGTCAATACCGGTAATAACATAGTCAATTAAAGCGCCGGTCATTGAACGGAGAACATGCTCGGGTCGAGTTGTCTTTTCATCAAACCATACCTGCTGTTCTGGGATAAGAACTTTTACGCGGTAACTGATAACAACTAGACAGTTGATAGCAACACGTTCAGGTTTTCCAGTTTCTTTGTTGGGAAGCGTTATGGTAGTGGTATCTACACCGACCACTCTTCCTGTAAGAATGGAACCTGCACGCCAAGAGGCATATATTGCGTTCCATTCCTTTTGTTGTTCATCAGATAAATCCTTATCAAGTTCAGTTAAGTCAAGATCTTTGAAATCCATTTTTATTCTCCTTCCTTCGAGTAAAGATAAAATTCGTATTCACCGTTGTTCTTGAGAACGTAACAGTGTTCGCAGGCAACTCGAATGCCTTGCATTTGTTCTTTTTTTTCGGGCACGAATACAAACATACGGTACTTGGCGTTTTCACCTTCAAGCTGGCCGGATACTACTGCCTCCGTTCCGTAAGCTACAGGGCAAATATCATAGCGCCAGAGTTTGTTATAACGATTTTTGTAAAAGGTTAAAGCAAAAAGCTTATTTGTTCTTTGCAAGGGTTGTGTAATGTCCGGACCGAGCAGTAGCATTATGTCGATAGCCTCAATAATCTTTTCATCCAGCTTTCCGTTGCGAGAAAAGAGATATCCGCTGCTTTTCTTGATTCTTTTGCCAGTTATGAGTGGGTATATCGTTCTTTCCAAGGTAGCGTTCGGGTATTTCATTTTGAGTATCGCTTCAGCCTGGTCTTGACGAACTGCCCCAAACAGATTTAGTAAGTCCAGAATTACCTGTTGGTCCAGCCTTGTAAAAGTTACCATCTTTATCGTCTCCTTCCTCTGTATAATCACTGTAATCAGCAGACGAATATAAATCGTCTTGGCTCACATACTGAGACGGTAAGCTAAGTATCAAATAGCTTTCTTTTTCGCAAATGGTATTGATGATGGTTGACATGATATATGCCATTGGATTTTTGATTTTGTCCTCATTGGCTTTCATGGATTCAACTGTTGATATTAGCGTATCGCAATCGAGTAAATTTAAGTAACTGCGGACTTTTTGTTGCGGTAATCTTGCGTTTCCAATTTTAAGACTTTCGGAATAATACAAGCGTTCAACTGCCTGTATGAGCATCTGCTGTATGTTGTCCTTGAACAAATGAAGCTCACAACGATCAAGAATAAATTGTATTTTTTCTTCATCGTCGGTCTGTCCGTCCGTCATTTTCGGCACACCTATACCACTAAAGTTTCTATAAGACTGGTTGACTGACTGACTATTCTCAATATAGATATTTTCAGTATTTTTATTATCAATCTTTTTAGGGTGCAAATTCGGCATGTCTTGATGTGCAGATCCTGCAGTTCTTGATATGCCATTATCGCAGTTCTTGATATGCGAATTTTGCAGTTCTTGATATGCAGAATCTGCAGTTCTTGAACTGCGAAAACTGCATGTCTGCATATTTACTGGGTTTGCGTGCTCTTTTTCATCATTTTCATCATCAGAACCATTGAATTTTTCTTCGAATTCAAGGGCATCTTCATCGGCAAGTTCTGCCTTTAACACATACAAAAGGTTTGGGAAACCTCTGCCTTGACGTTGTTCAAATAAAAGTCCGGCCTCTATCAATTCCTTAAATGCGGATATTGCTTTGCGATATGTAATGTTGAGCGTATTGGCAGCATCTTCTCGTGTGTATATGAGATATACCTCATTATCTTCGTTAATCCAATTGTTCTTTTGCGACAGTGTTAATCTGTTTAGGAGAAGCGAATAGATAAACTTTGCTTCAAGGGACATTTCTCGATACTTAGGGTTGGCAAGCAATGTTAATGGGAAACGCAAAAATTCTTCATTGACAACATCACTCACACGATATGTTCGTTCTATCATTTTTGATTATCCCTTTCTTTTAAATTTTGTTCTAAATATTTTTAGGTTTTTCTTTTTTGTAGTTATAGTTTTCAGCGTTTTGATAAGATATCTTTTTATCCGGTGCTCTATCTTCAGCATCGAGCTGGACTTCTTCCGAAACATCTTCTTCCGCCTCTATAGGTATCTTCACCTGATAGTTCAGTACAGCATGACTTTGTGTACCCGTTGCACTCTTTGGCTTTTTCTTTTCTTTTTTCTGCCACAAAGGTTCATAGTCGATTGCCTTGCAGGGTTTAAGCTTATCAAAAAAGGGATGCTCATCGGGTGTAATCTTATAGATTTTTAAGGGTTTAGAACCACGGATTAAAAGGATTGCTTGATCTTTTGGTAGGCGGCGCACTTCGTCAGGCATCATTAAAGGTCTGCCTGTACTGGTCTTGTTATGAGTGTACGGCCGCGTGGTGTGAAGAACGGGAGAAAACAGAGGTGTCATAGGCACCATTGAGTTATTTATGCGAACTGTAATCTCACCGCATTGGTCGCTGATATGTTCAGCGGTCATCATATCGTTGCAACCGAGGAACAACTGATAGTCACAGTCACCAATAATTTCTTGCCACTCGTTTTTGGGGTATCGGTTTGCTATCTGTGCGATGCTCTGTATGGCTGCTTGAATATTGATGTTACGGGAACGGGCTACCGAGAATATCTTTTTGCTGTCCAATAGACTGATATTACAAAATTCGTCCATCAGCACATTAACACATACAGGAAGCCTGCGGTTAGGCTGACTACGGGCAAAATCAAACAGTTTAACGAACAGTAATGAAAAGAACATTGACGATAGGAATTCCAAAGAACTATCCTGGTCGGAAATAATGCAGAAGTATGCACACTTACGTTTTCCTGGTAATGTAAGGTCGATTTCGTGATGTTTGGTTATATCATCTACGAGCTTATTTTGGAATACATTTAAGCGGTTACCGAGACCGATGATGATGTTGCCCCAAATCTGTTTATGAGCCTGACGGAATATACCATAAGGCGGAAGTGCGGGATGGTCGGGCGGTAAACTTCTGAATTTGGCATCAAGTTCCTGTATTGAGGTTGAGGAAAGTATCTTGTAAATCGTTCCAAGACTTCGTTCCTCAACAGGTAAAAGCTTGTCTGTGCCGGGATAGGTCATTGTGCCAACGTAATGCAAAAGTGCCATAAGCAAGTTCTTTTCTGCCTTAGCCCAGAAGTCCTCTTTTTCATTTTCGGAAGATGTATTGCGGATAATAATTTCAGCAACGTTCTGAACAAGGTTTAAGTCGTTAGCAGTTTCGGTCACACAGTTCCAACCGTCTGAGGCAAACAAGTCAAGAAGATTGTAGGCACAAACGGTATAGCCCTGCTCTCTAAAAAATTCCGAGTACATCTCGTAGAACTCGGCTTTAGGATCCACCATAATAAGACTTTCGCCACGCTTTACTGCCTGCATCGCAAAGGGCATTACAAAGCCACGGGATTTACCGGTACCGGGTGAGCCATAGATTATGATGTTTTTATTCATACCCCTCATATCCTTGAGGGATACATATTCGCCGTCTTCCAACTTTCCAAACAAGGTTTCTTCTAAGGTATCCAAGGAGCCTTTTACAAGCACTTCTGACAGTTCGTTTTTATTCATCCAGCCTGATGTACCGTGTGTGCCTTCGGGTAGTATTTCAATACCGCGCTCTTTATCCCGAACTGTTTTATACCCGGAAAGTAACTGATAGCCTTTCTTTGTGAAGAGACAGTACATAAGGACAATGAATATGGTTATCATCATGCCATACGGAGTGAAGATAGCACCGATGTTTTTGAAAGGGTTTAAGGTGAACCATTTTTCAGTAGTAGCATTACGAAAATTCAATACTCCGACGCCTATGCACCGAACTACCATTCCGTAACAATATAGGATAAGAAGTCCGAGTCCGATATAGGTTGGAAGTTTTGATTTATTCTTGGATAGAAAATCGTTTATTTTATCTTCTATCTTTTTTACCTTTTCTGAGAGGCGGAACATGTATATATTCTCCTTTCCCGGTCTGAAAAGGCGTATAGTTGATTTCGGGCAAGGTGTTTGACAACCCTAAAAATTCTTCGGTTTCCTGTATGTCAAGGACATAGCATTTTGCTTTTGTACCGTGTACCATTCGTTGTACGGTTTCAGCTTGAAAAGGAAGTACGAAGATATGTGTTGCTTTTTTGGATTTTACAGCATTCTCAAACCGTAAGATATTACAGTCAATGCCAATAATAAAATTGTCTGTTTTATTACTCCCATCTGACTGAGTTGATGTGGGAGGAAGATAATCTTTTCCGAGTATGTTTTTTACGAGGCGTTGGCGATAGTCTGGAACGGATAGGATTCTTAGTTGTCGCATACCATTTTCGGTTAAAGGTACAAGGGCTACAGGACAGTTGAATTTATCCATAGCATCCTTATAATAAACCGTTGTGGATTTCTTAGAACGTTCTTTTTTATACGATACGGTTTCTATGATCTTATCAAGGTCTCCTTCACCGGTGTAGATGATGTGCGGACGTCTTCCGCTTAGAAGTGTTTCGGAACGAAATGTTCTTTGTTCTACTTCTGGGTAAACACCGTTATTTTCACTTGCAATGTAGTAAGGAATAAATACGGTATCTTTTGCGTAATAGAATCCTGTTAGATTGGTTATCCCTAAAATATTTGAATGTTTCTGCCGGCGGAAAACAAAAGACGGAAGAAAAAGATTAGAGTCCATTTCTGCGGGTGGTCTACTTGGAAAAACATTAGAACCATATCGCCAAAAGAAACTCGTAATTTCTGCCATCTGCATCCTACGGGTAAGAGCATCAGAATTGGAACGATATGTCTTATCCTGAGTAAAGTTCATTTCTGCTCTGTGTAGTAGTTCAAACGCTTCGGGAGTACAACGGTATCCTAAACCATTTTTGCTCTGTCGTATGAGCCTTAGTTCCAGCAAATCATTGATAATTTTTGCAGGGATATTTTTGCATCCGTAAACGGGCAAATCTCTGCACCAAGCACATAACGATAATACCTCGATTTCTGCTTTGTCGAATGTCACATCCACACCTCCCAACGTAAGCCGGTTAGATGCCGTAAATTTTGCACCTTAAAATTATCGTTTTTTCCTAGTGAATTTCGACTTTTTCGCAATGTTAGATACACGGGAATTTTTGCATCTGAAAACCAGCGTAAATTCACCGTGCATCTAACATATACCAAACGACAATTTTTAGAGCATTTTTGACGACATTTGATAGTGAAAATCTCCGGCTTCATCGAAGGGTAAAACGTAGATATGACAGCAGCTATCTTCATCGAGGACTGTGAACATTCCAAGGGCCAATTCAAACTGATTATCATCCTTGAACATTCTTCCTTTTAGGGCGTTTATGACGCCTCTAAAGCCTTTATTATCGTTATCAAAAGTTCCGGTGCGTTCCATCGGACAATGCTCTACAATCGCCATGTACGCCTTGTCATAGCGTTGCAAGATGCCACCTTTATCACGGTATCCATCAAGCAATCTGGTTATGGTATCAAAGATATACTGTGTACCGCCGATCATTCTGCAGTTTGGCAGCAGAGCATTCAATCGTATATCCAGCCATCCATTATCAAGCTGTGTTACTTCACCGTAAATTTCTTTATGGTTGTAACAACGGATAGGAGATGGCGGAATTGTAGGTCTCACTTTTTCACAAAGGTTTCGCATATCAATACAGCAGAGCTCAACCTGTTTCATAGCAGCGTCTAAAAGTGTGTTTTGCTTTTCGTTGGAACGATAACCTTTAGCAAGTTCAGTAAGATATTTGTTTGCGGCATCAAGGTGATGCTGCATAGTGGTTATTGCATTAGTTGTGTAATCGGTATCCAATTATGTAGCCTCCTTAATTTCACGTTTTTCAAGGTCAGCTCGGTTTGTGGTTATAAGGTCGTATTGGGTTTGCGAAGAACGGATTTCAACAGCAATCCTGTTTTTACCCGCACAAAGAAGTCCCTGACCTCTGCCGCAGCGTAAAATCTGCATAACCTCTTCGTCCGAAAGTCCAACCTTTTCTTTTAGTTTCAGTGCCTCCGGCTCCTCCATTTGTAGAAGTAATTTAAGACGGCTGTTGTTAAGAACAGCATCACCGAATTTACCGGAGTTGAGTGCAAAGTAGTCGATTGTGTTTTGCGTACAAGAAACGAAAATACCGCCGTAACCACGAATGGTTTTTACGAGTTTTATAACAAACTCAGAGGCTTGTTCGTTTCCTTCTTTTCCTGCAATGATCCAGAGCTCATCACCGAATACTGCTTTTTTACGAGTACGGGACTTGCTCATTTCATCACGAATAAAGACAGTAGCCAAGAACGTAGTTGCCGACAAATCTTCCTCACGAGCAGAAGATGTATCCATCACGATAAAGGAAGAACGCAGGTCAACGTTGGTCTGTCCGCCCATACCGCTTTCCACCAAATCCTTGATGATAATAGCGATATTTTTCAGCTCGGGAACGGCATTTACTATCGGGTACAAATCGGCAAGGGTTGGCATTTCCTTGAAAGAGCCGTCGGGATTCAAAAGACTTTCGTTGTCTTTTGTAATTCCGAACTTACTGTAGCACTCAATAATTGCGGAATTGAGCATATATCTTTCTTCCGGTGTCATAGCAGGATAGAGAAGCCCAAAATAGGTTTTAACATCCTGCACAACATCAAGCATAACCGAGTCTTTTCGACTGTCGTGTCCTGCAAGATTATCGTCAATATCCATCGTTGTGCGGCGAATATCCATAATGTTGATGCAGTCGGTAGAACCACGAGCCAGTTTAATATACTGACCGCCCAAAGCTTCACAAGGACCTCTGTATTCGAAGCCTTTTTCGGGGGCAATAACGAACACCTGAACGCCATTCATTCTAAGACGCATAGCCATAAGAAGAATGGTATAAGTTTTACCGGCACCCGTCATACCGAAGATTGCCATATTACCGTTGGAATAGATATCCGAATTGAAGTTATCCAAAATAACAGTGGAATTGTTATGTAAGTTGATTCCAAGCAGAATACCTTTATCATCGCAAAGTTCAAAGGACGAGAACGGGAAAGCTCCCGCCGCACCTTGCGTTAAGATGTTACGTCTGCTCTTCTTCTCAATATCCGCATCCAACTTACAAAGCGGCAGCATAGATTTAAAGCATTGTTCGTGGCAATAATCAGCACGTCTGATGCTCATATTCATAGAAGCACATCGGTTTTGTACCTGTTTAATACGCTGTTCTAATGTTTCAGGATCATAGGCGGTAACCTCTATCAGCGTGTGCATATAAAAGAACTCTTCACCCTCACGGTTTAACTGTTCTTTGATATAAAGTCCTGAAGAAATAGCATCGTCCATTTCCTCAAAGTCTGCACGGGTATCCTCAACATCACGCATACGGCTACGATTTAGCATAGTGGTTTTCGCAACCTTTTGAAGAACCTGTTCTTTACGCTTTTTATTAAGGAAATAACTGATAGAAATACCATCTCCAAGCTCTACTAAGGGAGATAGCCAAGCGAGACTTGCCTGTGTGGGATATCCATATCCCGAAACGTAGAGATAAGCATAATAAGTACCGTCAATGACGATATATTCCTTATTAGTCAAATCGCTTTCGGTCGGCGATAAAACATCCTGAACGGTTATCATTCCGAGCATATCTTCTTCAGATAATTCTTCGGGAATTTCCTCAGAACCGTGAATGGTTCCGATCTCAGCAATTAACGCCTTATGGTCTACCTCAAAACTTGTTTTTCTACGGAAGGCTGTATATAAGGTTTTGAACAGAAACTCGTCGTATTGTTCGTGCCTTAGCACCTCAAGCCCGCAGTAATCAAGATACTGATATGCAGTCTCGGCGACTTCTGAAAGTTGTTTTGCGATTTCCTCAAACTCTATCGCCGTACCTTCGTGTTCAAATACAAGGTAGAATTTCCTTGTTACCGCCTCATTTGCAGCAAGATAATTAACAAGCTGAGCGTCCTCTAAAATCATACCCCTGCACATTTCGTTTTTCTCGGTATCATAGCACTTTTGCATTTGTTCGCAATAAGCGTCTATATCCGCACGACCTGTCTGAACAAGGATTTGTAAAGACACGGGAGCTATACGCAAATAACTTGCCATATAATAAATAATGTTCTGTTGCTCCATCGAAGATTTAAGATAAAAGTTCGTGGGCAATACCTCTAAAATTTTAAGATATCTACCGTCCTCGGTAATAACGACTCCATTACGGATATCTACAACTGGAACAAGTCCCTGAGTACCGTTCGGAAAGCGACTACCGGGGATGGTAATTTCTTTATTACTACTACTGAATATGAGGGATTTTATATCCGATAATTTGTGTTTATTTACGCTTTTTTGTTTACCCATTGAGTCCCCCTGTAAGTAATAATTCTTTTATTTTTCCTATATCGCTTATAGATTCGTAAAAAGGTAAAAAGCGAATAATCCTGTACTCCAATCATTGCAAATCCGCCGATAGATATGTCAAGCACCGTTATTAAGATAATCGTGCCCGTAAGCCCAAACGGTGAAATCAGTATCGCCAGCAAAGTGAGAGGAACGCATAGGATAAAACACTCTATCACATTACGAATCTCGAACATACCAAGCAGTTTACCTGCATCGGTATAGTTTGTTGGAATAAAAACAGTAGGTTCCATAATAGTTCCTTTCGTTATGGAAGATACGGCGTAGGATCAACCTTTTCGCCGTTGATTATGACCTCAAAATGACAGTGAGGACCGGTACTGTTTCCCGTAGAGCCGACTTTGGCTATAACGTCACCTTTGGTTACTTCATCTCCGACCTCTACAAGAAGTTCACTACAATGTGCATACATTGTTTCAACACCTTCGCCATGGTCGAGAATGATGTAATAACCGTAACCTGTTGTGCCTTTTACAGCAGAGGTAACAGTTCCGTCTTTCGCAGCACAGATTTCCGTACCCGTTGGTTTACCAATGTCTATACCGTAATGAAATCCGGGTTCTGGGCTTGTTCGGTATCCGTATTCAGAGGTAACGCTATTCCTCCAACTCGAATCCGAGAACAAAGAACCTAACACGCCTACGGAAGAATTATTTTCCATTTCCAGCGTCTTATGAATAAGCCGTGCCCAATTCTCATCCGAATCGGTAAAACCTGCATCTGTCATTATTTCGGTTGGTGTACGGTAATAGATATCCAAAATCATCTTAGTGGTCGTTTCGCCATCATCAGTTGTTTCGGTACTCTCAGTCTCACTTTCTGTATTTTCATCCACGAGTCTTGTAGTATATGATACACACTTCTGGGAAAACGCTTTGACATCAGCTTCTGACGCCGCATTAATATCATTCCCGACCGTAACGGCGTGCAACGCTATAAACCAGTTTTTCTGTATTTTAGAACCCGAAAACACTACCTCGTATTCAACAGTTTGAGTATCTTCGGTATCATGCGTCGTTCCATCGGTTTCTGTATCTTGACCTTCACCATCTATTACCGTGATTTTAATGTTTTCCACCCATTCGTCTATGTACGATTCATAGCTGTCATAGTATCCTGATACGGACTCAGCCTGTACCGTCATCGCAGATATTTCTGCATTTGTTGACGACTCATAGCCGAACAACATCATAGGAAGACAGCAGAATATGATAATGGGTAGAAGTGTTAGAACAAGAGCAATAACTAAGATTTGCGGCCAGTAATGTTTAAGAAGCTGCAAGGCGGCGGCAGCCCAACCGCTCTGCATAAATGCTCTTATAATGTCATAAAGCGCCTTGGCTAAATGAGCGACATTACCCGCAACTTCAAGACCGCTTTTACGAGCCACAGTTTTCACCGTCCTTCGGCGAGGTTATGGTTTCTGCAATATCCTGTAATGCTTCTTTTGCAGTATCCGTTTTCTCAACATTATCAGGTTTTGCAGATACCTTTGTACTGCCGGGTGTAGTTCTCACGCCATGGGCATTCGGCATAGCCGTTTTCGGTTTGCCTGTAGGACTTGCGTTCTGACGAACGGTCCCTCTGGGCTGAGCAGTGCCGAAACGAGTTTTCTTGGCATTATTAACAGCTGCCGTAGCATTCGCACCGCCTTTTACGGTTTTGGTCGATGTTTTTGCAGTTGTAGTATTATTACCTCCAACATTAGCCTGACCGCCCTGAGTGGTATTCTTGCCTTGAGGTGTAGTGGTCGCAGGTTTATTCTGAACAGCATTGCCGTTTCCATTGCCGTTATTATTACCTGTGCTCGGCTGACTGCCAAAACGATTGTTATTGACCTGCGCTTTACCCGAACTATGAAATCTGTTTTTATCAGATTGAGCATTAGCAGTATTATTGACACCGCCATAACTGTTTGCTCCAAATCGAACATTGAATGCAGACTGTGTATTAGCGGTCGTTCTGCTGCCGCCCATATTACTGCTCTGATTATTTCTCTGAGTAGTAGCACTGCTCTCGGTGGATGCACCGTAAGCTGCACCTGCTGTCAAATTGTTTCCGCCTACATTAGTACCGCCTGTAGAATTTCGAACATTACTGCCGCTGTTATTGTTGTAATGCGAAGTGGAATTGGTTTGCGAACTGCCTGTGGCTTTTCCGCCACCGCCTTTAGCACCGCCACCTTTGCCGGAAACAGTCATAATGGTTCTTGCTGCCATTGCAGCTGTCATAAGATCTCTGCCTGTGCCGAGAGGATCTCCCGTGACCGCAGGGTTGAGTCCGATTTTGGAGATAAGCTGATCTGCTTTCCTTGCGGTTTTCGCTATACCGACAACAAGCAGACACCAGGGCAAGACAAGAGCGCCTGAGGGCATTGTGGCAAGGGCTGAAAGTATGAGTTTAAGAAATAGCACATTCATTACCATCATTACAATCATAGATGCGTATGTGCGGATATAGCTCGTACAAATATCTTTTGTAGATTTACTTCCACCCATAGCAAGTCCTACGGGCATAAGCAAGGTAAGAATAGCAACAACAACATATCTTTCTGCAATTTCAAAGAATAGTTTTATGAGCTGGAAGCCAAGTATAAAGCCAATAATGATTACCAGTAGCCACGAGGCTCCAAGTCCTGTAAACATACTGTCACTCGGCATAGTTAAAGTGATGTTGCCTGGAATTCCTAACAAATCAATAACTCTTTTTCCGATAGAAAGTCCTATTTCGCATATGTCACCTGAAAAGATAAGCAAAAAGCCAAATAGAAATGTTCTCATCAATAAGATTATCGGTGATTCGGTTTCAAATCCAAATCCTGCAAACATTGCTTTCATACACTGAAAAGCACAGTTACCGATAAGAAGTCCCCAACCAATGGCAACGAATATTGCATATAGGTCAACGACTATCGGTACACTATCCTCAAAGAACGTAAGGTCAGTGCTCATAATGCCGAGCAGAGCGTTTGCGCAATAAGACATAAGATCTAAAAACAATCCGTATATCCATTGCATAAGTCCTTGTAAAATTCCTTCAAGAATAGGACATCACCGCCTTTCGGAAATACGCCATTAAGGTAGAACTGCATATCCGTCAAATAGCGGAACAACGTAGGCCGTAAATGCACCGATACCGTTAATTACCGCCCAGGCTATCCATATTCTTTTAAGCCAGTCCCAGCTTTGGTCAACCTTATGTTGATTATTCGACATCTTCGCACCAACAACTGCAATAGCAGACATTAGTGCTGCCAGAACGGTTGATATTCCGGCAATATGCGAATATACGTCACGAATAATATTATCCGCAACCTCAAACATATCTTCTCCCGCCGCAAACGCTGTGAGTGACGTTGCTGAAATTAGCAGGACAATTATTACGGACAGAATTGCTAATTTTTTACATTTTTTCATGCTTGCCTCCTAAATGAAATATTTGATGTAAAAACTTTTTTGAATCAAGCGAAAGTTGCCTCATTTTTGCTATTTCAAGCGCCTGCCGTGTTGAACGGTTATGTTTTTTTACAAAACCGTGTAAAAGGATAATATTATTGTTATTATCAATACAAAAAATAATTCGGGTCATAGTCTGATTTATGCGTGTACGCAATTCGTATAATCCTTTATATTTGTCTTGGCGAAAAGCTTTTACAAGAGGTGGTTTTAGGTTATATTTGTAATCTTGTAAAATCGTGAGTTGGTTAATAATTTTAGTTTTAATTTTGTTATCAACCTGATCGATAAAATTGCTTATGGGATGTTTATTGTCTATTGTTGGGATTTCAAGAATTAATCTCTTTTTCATTTTGGGTTATATCCTTGGTTTCCACATCGCTTTCTTTTTCGATGAATTTATTAAATTCTGAAATAAACTCTGTGCAATAGCATCGTAGTGCCTCTGGTACGGCAGGTAAAAGTACTAATTTACCTGGTACTTGCCATTCTAAAAAGCCATAGAGAAACGAAAGGTAGAGATAAAATCCATAATATTCCTTTCGGTCATACAGTTTTTTGAGTGTGTCTCTTACTGCACTTATTCCGTCGCTACGATTACGGAGTCTTCGTTGTAGTTTAAGGAAAAAGGATTTAGATAAACTGCTAACCATCGAGCCAATAGCAGCAGTGGCAGGATTGCCTTTTTCTGTGAGTAGTCCCAACTCGGTCATTCGTTCACGAGCATGACTTAGTTGTTCTTCATTTGCCGTAAGATTAATGAGTTCGGAAAAATCAATATGGGATAAATAATACTTTTTCATATTTTGATCTCTTTCTTAATTATTTTTTAATTTGTGATTATATACACCAAGTCCGATTAGTGCCAATAACGATAAGCACATAATGGTAAAACACAAACTTATATTGCTGTTATCGCCAGTTTGCGGACTTTCGGGCTTAGGCGGAATCTTTTTATTGGTCACTTCAAATGTGAGTGTTTGTTCGTGTTCGGTAATTTCTACTGATATAATTTTTTCATTCTTGTAATAACCATCTTTTTGATTCAGTTCTTTCAGTTCATACTTACCGAAAATTATGTTTTCAAAGAGAAGTTCACCCTTATCGTCAGTAATACCTTTTGCGATTATTTGGCCTTTGAGGTCATAAAGACCAAATTCAACACCGGAAAGTAATTCGCCCGAATCGGCGTCCTTCTTAATGATTTTTATGTTTCCTTTGATTGACTCATTGATAAAGCCTACGCCAGCTTCGTTCTGAACGGTTACAACTTCACCATTTACACGGATCTCAAAGTAGTAGTAACCATCATCTTTGAGGCAACCTTCAGGTGCAGTTTTCTCGTAAAGGAAATATCCGTTATAGCGGAGATTTTCCATAGTGTAAAGACCGTTTTCGCCTTCAGTCATTTCGCCAACGAGCAAGTCAATTTCTGCATTGAATTCTTTATTACCGTCAACATCGACATAGACCTCAAATACAGCACCAGATAAGGTGTTTTCGGGGTAATCCTTATCCACCTTGATAGTCTGAACAGAGCCGACAATAAACTTGTTTTCAATAACAAGCTCAACGGTTTCTCCGTCTTCATCAATCACAATGTCAAAGTTGTTTTTGTTAAGAACGAAAGCAGGTGCTGCCTTGATTTCTCGAACGATATATTTTCCGTAAGGTACATTCTCGAAACGGAACACACCAATTTCATTTGATTCACAGGTGAGAATGGCGGTTTCTTCGGTAAACTCTGTTGCATCTGCACGGAACAAACCAAAGAGAGCTCCGCATATATTGAAGCCATCTTCATCAATCTTTTTACCGAGTACCGAGCCACGTAAGATTTTATTCTCAATCTCTTCGCCGTTATTTACGGTTTTACGAACAGTCTGGGTTTCTTGACCTGCATAATCAAAAACAATTCGGAAGCTATCTTCATTTAAAACATAGTGACAGTCGGTATGGATTTCCTTAACATATATGCTTGCGCCTACAGGTAAATCTGTTGCAAATACAATGTTGCCTTCCTTATCGCAATAAGCGGTTTCAAGGAGAGCATTCTTCGGGATAACCTTGCTATCAGCGGCAATCATATCCGCATTTGCATACAAGCCGAACTGAACATTAGTAATTTCACAATTGTTGCCAATATGGAACACATTATCGTGCTCCGTTGTCTTTTTAAGATCAACAACAATTTTTTGACGCTGGTTTACAAAGGCTGCAGAAGTTGTGGTAATTTCCACAAGTTCTCCGGCATATACAAGCTCAACATCAACGGGTGTTTTATTGATTACCATACCGTGCGGTGCGGTGATTTCCTTGCACTGATATTTGCCGAGATAGAGAGGCTTGGAGGTAGCTGTGCCATTTTTTTCGGTTGTAATGGTATCTACAACCTGTCCCTTGGTATAGCGAACCGTACCATCAAGAGTGATAATGTCTTCAAGGGCAATGATTTGATAAACTGCACCTTGCAAACCTTTAACCTCATAAACAGGCTGATAAATACAGTTTTTTTCGGTTACAGAGGAGAACACTTCACCGGTCTTTGTGATGGTAATAGTGCCTTTCTGTGCCACGTTGGATTTAACTACAGTTACAAGGTCTGTAGATCCATCAACCTTAAAAGCAACAGGTGTGCTATCAAGCACATATCCGTAGCAGGTGTTCTGCTCGATAATTTCGTAATTTCCATAAGGGAGAGCATAAGGTAGCATCAATTTGCCCGTATTGTTGGTATAGTAGATTTCAATATCTATCGGAACAGGATAATTGATATGTTGAACTACATATTCGCCCGTATCGGTGTTACGAACTTTAAAGCCTATACCGGAAGCAGGAATAATCTTGCCGGTTTCTTTGTCCTTCTTAATAATTTCAATTTCCGCCTCAAATGTGGCATTGTTAATCAGATAACGATAGGTTTTGCCATCCTCGTTGATGTTGACATCAAAAGCAGGCATAAGTTCCTTGCCATCAAGTCCCTTAATCTGCTTTACAACATATACACCATAAGGAAGAGAAATATGTGTCTCAGCAAAGCCATATTCATTAGTGGTTAAGAGCGCTCTTTCACTTTCTCTTGCATCCTTATAAGAACCTGCATTCTTGAGATAGACTTCAAATACAGCGTTTTCTTCAGGGTGTTCGATTTGTGTAGATCCATCATCAGCATGTTTGATGATTGCGATTTTTCCACGAATAATATCCTCATACACATCAACATACTCTGTGTTAAGTTCAACGGTGTATTTATCAGTATAAGCATCAACTGTGTAAACAGTAGGATCTAACAGATATCCTTCACTTGGGCTGATTTCCTTAATAGTCCAGGTATTGTTATCGCCAACAGGATAATACTTGGTAATAAACCAACCTTTTTTGTCAGTAGTGTAGGTATCTACAAGATCACCGTTTTTATATACACCATAGACAGCACCCTCTAAAGTTGCATCACCTTGGGTTTTACTATGTCCGTCTTCTCCCAAAGTTGCATAATCACTATCAACTTTAAATACATCGGCACGCCATTTTTTTAGTATATTTTCAACCGTTACGCTGGTTACCATATTCCATGCAACATCCACACTTTGAGTATCAGGAATTACATATCTGGAGGGAGTATTAACCTCAGAAAGCACATAGTTTTTACCTATTAAGATGTTATCAAAAACTGCAATTCCGTTACTGTCCGTAGTAGCATATTCATCGACCTTGATGCCCGAATCAGATGTGCCTGTAAGTCTGAACTTTAAGCCTTTTACAAAGTTATCTTCCGAACTTTTTGTTACAGTAACTGAACCGCGTTTCAAGGTGTTGGAGAAGTTTATGCTTGAAGTTTGCCCGCTGACAATTGTTACTTTTTGACTATCTTGCGGCTCATATTTATCAATAGATTCTTCGGTTACAGTATAGGTGCCGGGTTTTAAGTCTTTAACTGTAATTTGTCCGCCGTTTGCGGTAGTTACGGTTTTATTGATTCCGTTACCCGTAATAGTAAAGTTAATTCCGTCAACCTTACCATCCTCGCTAGTCTTAATAATTTTGCAGTTACCGGGAATGAGCTCATTAACTGCGTTTACAGTAATCGTTCCGTTTATGGTTTTACTGTTGAGAGTTACCGTCCATTCGCTTTGACCGTATTTTCTATAATTATCAGGGAATACAGTTTCCTTAATTCGGTAAGTAGAAAATTTAACGCCTTCAACGAAAGCATAACCTTTACTATTGGTTGGACCAATTAGATATTGTAGTGAGGAATTCGTTGTTGATGTTGCAGTAAAATATGCGCCAGCAAGAGCGTTACCATCAGTATCCTCTTTGTAAACCTCAATCATACCAGTCGTTTCAATAATGCTTTCAGGTAAATGATAATATGCATTAGGGGAAGAAGATTTATCGTCTGATTGACTCATCCAAGCAACAGGGAGAATTTCTGGACCGCGATCATTACCAACATGGATAATAAAATCGGTTCCCTTATATGTGCCAGAGTAAACGGCAATATGGGCTTGGCTATTTTCCTCATTACCGAAGATGATAAGATCTCCAGGTGTTAGTTTGCTTCTATCTACATTGGAAGAATTAGTTCCTATTTTTTCGATAGAACCTTTTTCTACGAGTTTGTTAAGCGCAGTTTTCCAAGTGATAACTGCCTGTGAGTTCATACCAGTATCATCGATGGCATCTGAAATAAATTGTGTATTAGCACCCTCGATATTGGGTAGATAGTTACACACATAGTAAGTTACAAATGCTGCACAACAAAGACCTTTTTTCTCGAAGGTAGAAATATCTGGCGCTTTACCTGTTACTGTAGAACTGTCTTTTACAGTTTCTTTACCTGATGTACTGGTTCCGTAATGTATATTGGACCTGACGGATGCAGGGCAACCAGAACCATAACTGCCACTTTGGTAGAGAGACCCGTCGTTTTTTTGTTTTTGAACGTCATATCCTGTATACTCAAGAGCACGCAGAATAGGACTGTCTACCATATTGTCAGGTAGGTCAGAAGCGGGAGCTGCAAATACGGAAAGGGGTATCATTGATAGAAGCATAATTACCGTCATAACAGCACACAAAATTCTTTTACTAAATTGCATCGTAATTGTATTTCCTTTCATAGTTAATTTGTTTGTAAAACAAAAAGCTCTACCACCCATAAGGACAGTAGAGCTTAATGTTTTTGAGTTTGATATTTAATTATCTGTATTTATGCTTGTTACTGCAATATCGCAATACCAAGTACCATTTTGATATGTAACGCCTACGGCGATATATACATATCTAGCACCACCTATATAAGACCAGTGTGATGAACTGGTACGGGCCAGCTTTGCAAAATGCTTGGCGATATCATCGATGGTACTGCTGTATTCCGTTTTAGCGATTGCCTCGCGAGCGTTCGCCGTATAATATGGTTCGCCGGCTATACCGTAAAGTGACGGATCGACGTACTCGCCATATTTAAGGGCGGTAGCAGCAGCTCGTTCATCGACAGTATCGTGAGCAAAGTTGGAGGTGAGTTGTTGGCTACGATATTCAGCATACTTCGTCAGTCCAGGCAATATAATTGCGGAAGAAATATTTTCTTCTGCTCGGTATGTATTAATATATTCTACTATCTTTAAAGCTATGCTTTTTGCATCTTTAGCGGCTGCTTTTACGAAAGTGTGTTTGGGAGGAGAAGATATAAGACTGCTTGTTTTATTATCTTCCACACTTTTATCTTTGCTTTTGTCTAAAGATATATCATATTCTTTTTTAGCAGAAATATTATTATCTGAACTACTATCATAAGTTTTTTTCTTCTCCTCTTTAATAGTAGTGTTTGATTTATTATTAGTGGAACTTGAACTGACGGGGTTTTTTGCTATGTTATTATCACTCCTTTCTGTCAAAGACGGAATATATTCCGTTTGAGACGTGTTATTTCGTGATGTAGTTGTTTGATCTTCCTGACCCTCAACATTAGTATGTGTTTCGTTCATATTTCTTTTATTTTGTGAAGTTTTTGATGAACATCCTGTAGATATGATTAGTAGGGTAATAAGAAGTATAATAAATGTTTGTTTCATAATTTCACCACTTTTTGCATTTATGTTGAACTTAGTGCACCAAGTGCACAAGGTCAAGCCTGTGTTACTGAGTGACGATATGCTTTTAGAAATTCAAGGAACAAACGCTCAACCTCTTTGCTATCGGGAAGTATATCTGCATATTCCTTTAATATATCGCCGCTTATGGTTACGGAAGTTATTTGTGTTTTTTTGGGTTTTCTAAAAAGTGTATTTAAGCTATCAATATTAATTTTACCGCATGCATCTAAGGCTTTTAATTCCTTTATTTGGGATTGCTTTATTCGTTTTCCTGACATTATTATTTCCGAATACAGTAGGTTTTGAGTTTCGGTTGACAAATATGATATTGCAACACCAATCTTAAAGCCAAGCTTACCGTCGTCAATCATTTCGATGAGTGGGAGAATAAGATAGGTAAGCCTTATGAGATAAGCTACTGTTCGGCGGCTATCGTTGTTATCTTTGCCGACTTCACTTAACATATCTATTTTAGGACCGCCGTTAATGTCCGTTCGTTTGCCTTGGCTCCGTCCTATTTCAACACGCATCTTATACGCATAAGCTTTTTCGCTGTAGCTTAAATGCGGTCTTTGTTCAAGGTTGGTATCGAGCATTATCATAGCGGCGCCGATTTCGTCTATATCAGCTCGAACAATAGCAGGTATATCAGTCTTACCGCAAATATGAGATGCTCTAGTTCGATTTCTACCTGCAAGTATCTGATATTTGCCATCTTCAAGCGGTCTTACGATAATCGGATTAATAACTCCGTTTTCTTTAATACTTTTTGCGAGAGATTCTAAACTTTCTTGGCTGTGCGCCTTAAAAGGTTGCGGTCTGCCGGTAATACTTTCAAAGGCTTTATCTGAATACTCTACAAGTTTTTCCAACGGAATAAGTGTTATTTTAGTGTTATCATTCGGACTGCGAGCTGTGGATACGATTTCGTCAAAATCGTCATCTGTGTCAGAAGATACAGAGTTCAGTTGTTGTCTTCGTGCTTCTAGGTCTGATTTTTTCATTTAAACATCACCTCCATTGCTATTTTAGCGTAAGACTCAGCGGCTTCGATTTTCGGTGCATATTCGTGAATGGAAAGACCAAATTCTGGTGCCTCCGCAACGTTAATAGAATATTTAATATGTTCATCAAACACATGCATACGGTTTCCGTAACTTTCTTTCACAATATCGCGAATATTACGGCAACAGTTAGTATTGTTTTGGAACTTGGTGAGCAAGATGCCTTCAACTTTTAGATTTGGGTTAAGATGTCGCTGTACCGTTCCTATTAGTTTTTCTACTTGGTCAAGCCCTTCTAAGCCAAGGGGATGAGCTTCAACTGGAATAATTACTGTATCTGATACAGTCAAAGCATTGATGGCGAATATGTCGCATCCCGGATGGCAGTCTATGAAGATATAATCATATTCGTTTTTAATATGCTTCAAGATGCCTTTTAAAATATACTCTCTGCAAGTTGCTGTAGGTAATATTTTATCAAGCAGAGAAAGCTTTGCCGTTGCAGGTAATACATCAGCGGTTGTTGATTTTACAATGGTGTTGTGTACTAATTCGTTCATTTCGCTATCCGAGCAATCATCCATTGCTGCATTGAATAAGTCGTACACAGTGGGCTTGTTTTTAAGGTGCCCAGGTAGAATACCAAAATGTTTTGATAGGTTGTGCTGATAGTCTAAATCCACAGTAAGAACGCGCTTGCCTTGAGTATGGATATATGAGCTGATGTTGACTGCGGTTGTGGTTTTACCAACGCCGCCTTTGCATGATATAATTGATATAGTTTTACTCATATTACTTCTCCAATTCTTTTTAAAGTGAGAGCGTTGAACTTCCGTCTACTAAAGACAACGCTCAAAAACGTAATTAAATTTATTATAATTTGCTATTGGAAAGGGTAAAATTTATCCTGTTTTGGTTGTACCCATTTTGTACCCCAAAATATAAGATTTACTAAAATAGAGTACGATTTAACAAATGTTACTGAAATGTGTCTGATGGGGTAAAACCGCTTGAAATAAGGGCTTTTCAAGGGTTTCTACGATGGAATAAGTGACGTTAAAATGTTCGCAACAGGAGATGGTAACAACCCAATGGTTGGTATGACTGTTGCTTGCGCAGTTGCAGTTAACGAAGCACTTAATAAGTAATCTAAACCCGTATAAATATAGGGCTTTCAAGGGAAAGTCGTCCTACTCGGACGGCTTTCTTTTTTGCGGTTTGATATTTTATTAACAAAGTGCACAAAAGTTTTGCACCATAAATATGCAGGTATACAAATTGCATAATAATTATTAACTTTTCCTTGACTTTAACCATTATATTCCTTATAATTATGTTGAACGCAGAGATTTAGAGACTCGTTTTTTACGGTTCCTTCTCGGCGTTTTTTTACGGCAAAATCTAAAAAATTTAAGTCGATTTTGCTGTGCATATTGAGAAGGAGAGATTACCAATGCAAAACACATCACGCAAAATTTTAAGCATTTTGTTAGTATTGGCTATTATCGTAACCACCGGCGTTTTCGCAAGCGGTTCGGTATCGGCTGACACTACAATTGCACCTGCCTTAGCACAAGGCACAATCGACAAAGGCACAATTCACTCATCAGTTACCACACGAGTTTACACTCAAGATTTACTCGCTATAGCTGATCACACAAGCGTAACAATCGCTTCGGGTTATAAAGCTATGTATCATCTTTATGATGCTAACAATACTTGGCTTGCTTCAAATACCACTTGGGTAAACGGCACAGGTGCTGTTACTT
>JAZOQF010000022.1:0-2522 GCA_045655905.1 Acutalibacteraceae bacterium
TAAACTACGAAAATATCGTAGTGGAAAGGGGTGTAATGGTAGGAATACGAATAAAGGACTACCTGAAAAGCCACGGAATCAAAATGAGTTTTGTGGCGGAGAAGATCGGGGTTAGTTCAGTACGAATGGCGCAGATTTTAGCAGGAAAAAACATTAGTTGCGTAATCTATTACAAAATCTGCAAGGCGTTGGAAGTTCCGTTTGAACTGTTTTTGGAAGAGGAATAAACCATGAACGCCGAATTATTTAGAGCCACACTGGCAAAGTATAAGAGTTTGCGACACATCAACACATTGGAACAGTTAAGGGCGCATACTTCCTGCGGAAGTTCAACGACTTTCAGGAAGTGGATAAAAGACCCGAACAAAATGCCCGTTGGGGAATGGGAAAACCTGATGAACGCCTTAAAAGTTCCAAAGGCAGAACGAATCGAAATTCTATTAGCGGAGGAAAAATGAAAAAAATCATAATGGGGGTTATTCTTGGCCTGATCATTCTGAATCAGCCAATCAATTCAAGGGCGTACGAACGTCAATGCCCGAAACCCATAGAAATGAGTTATGAAGAAGCGCAGGAACTAATGAAAATAGCTTTTTGCGAGGCAGGAAACCAAGGAATCGAGGGACAAAGGTTTGTAATGTCGGTAATTATAAACCGCGTGAACTCGCCTGAATGGCCCGATACAATCCACGAAGTTATTTATCAGCCTTGCCAGTTCGCCACAAAGGGAATGAAGACCGCAGAAGTCACGGCGGAAACACATTTAGCACTGGCAGAGTTGGAAATGGGGAACTTAGTTCCGTACATAGTCGCCTTTGAAAAGTCGGATAACGATTTTTTAAACCAGTATTTCGATAAGGCGTTTACGTACAAAGACCACACTTTTTACACAGAAAAACATTAAAAAAATCAGCCATGTTGGAGCATGACTGATTCGGAAATAAGGAAATGAATGCATGGGGGCATATATCCTTATTCCCTATTATACCACAAAAGGAGGGAAACGAAAATGAATGAAACTAGATTACAGTTAGCACTTGATTTGTTGAGATTAAAGGCGGCGCGTCAGATGTGCGAGGGGAAAACCACTTGCACACTGGACGAAAACGACGTTCAGGACATTCTTTTTGTTGCAGGGTTAGGACTTGACGACAAGAAGCAGAGAGAATTGGAGGTAATCTGATGAAGTTTAGAAAGCTAGAAGCAAGTGAAATAGATGTGAGGGTAGCAACAGTTAGTGAAAAAGGTTGTTCTTTACTACTCTACAAGGACGCAAGAGTAGATCAAAACATTCTTGATGAAACAGTAGGCCCTGAATACTGGCAGAGAACACACCAGTTAATCGGCGGAAATCTTTATTGCACAGTAGAAATCTACGTCGAAGAACTTGGCGCATGGGTAGGAAAGCAGGACGTAGGAACGGAAAGCTACACCGAGAAGGAAAAGGGCCAAGCTTCCGACAGTTTCAAAAGGGCGTGTTTTAACTGGGGAATCGGCAGGGAGTTATATTCTGCGCCGTTTATATGGATAAACAAAGGCGATTGTCAGATTTCCGAGCAGGGCGGCAAGGTCACAACAAAGGACAGATTCGAGGTAAAAACGATAGGTTATGACGTTTACGGGAACATAAATCAGTTAGAGATCGTTAATACCAAGATGAAAAAAGTTGTTTTTAAGATGGGCGGCAATACATACGCCGAAGAATCTTCCGAGTATATCGGCAAGAAGGAGCAGGAGATATTAAAAACAATGGTGCGCAAAAGGGGTTTAAGCCTTGAAAGTTGCTTGAATGGGAAACCGATTGAGAAGGTGACTCCTGCCGCCTATGCGGACGCAGTAAAAAGGCTTTCTAAACTTCCCGAGGTAGCAGAATGAAAACGGGCACGGCGCAAGACCTTGTTATGTTCCTGATGAACCAAGAAAAGGGAAAGCTATTTGACCTGACGGAGCACAAGGAAAAGCGGAGCATGAACCAAAATTCGTATTACTGGAAGCTATGCGGAGAGGTTGCCAAGCTGACAAGGGTTTCCACGAATGTGATACACAATCAAAATTTGCGTGATTTGGGCCTTGTTTGGCGCATAAACGATGGAGTGATACCAGTTTATCTACCCGATACAGAAAACGCCGAAAAAGAGGCTTTGAACGCTACCACGTACCACATCAAACCAACTTCACAAGTTAAAGAGGGCAAGGACGGAAAAATGTTTCGGTGCTATGTGATGTTAAGAGGTTCAAGCACTTTTAATGTCGAGGAAATGAGCGCACTTCTTGACCTGATGATTCAGGAAGCCAAGGCGCAGGGAATCGAAACCATGACACCCGCAGAACTGGCACACATGAGGGAACTTGAACGAAATGCAATCAAAAAGAACAAAGGCCGTAGCGATCACTCCGAAAGTTCGGGCCGCAGTTGAGGAACGGGATAACTATTGTTGTATATTCTGCGGCAAAGCAGGACGGGGCGAGGCCCATCTGATAAACCGAAGTCAAGGCGGTTTAGGAGTAGAGGAGAACATAAT
>JAZOQF010000023.1:0-2611 GCA_045655905.1 Acutalibacteraceae bacterium
TTGGCTCTCAGAACGACATGGCTCCGATCCGTCTTTTTTTTTGCTTTTTCCATCTGCCGGGTGATATTCTCCCCGTGTTCGGCAAATTCGCCGCCACCGAGAGCAGAGCAGAAAATACACCCACCGGTGGACACGCTACCGTCCCGGTTGGGACAGGTGAAGCCCCCGTCTAAGGACAGTTTATAGACCTTACAGCCGTATTTTTCCTTGTAGTAATCGTTCGCGGTTTTGTACATTTCCTCACCCCTCTTTGTGGTCATTATAGTATGGGATAAGAGAAAATGCAATCATGCAGAACTTTTAAGGGCGGATGATATCCGCCCCTACGATGACACGTAAAATGTACGATTGGTCTTGTAGGGGCGGTTATTAACCGCCCGATACCATTTGAACAATCCAATAAATCAAACCATAAACTACGCTTGCACTTACACCATACACAATAACTGGCCCTGCAATTGTAAACATCTTGGCGGCGGTGCCGAGAATCATACCCTCTGCGTGTGTCAACTTAGGACCCATTACTTCGTGTTCTGTTAGGACCCATTAATTTGCTAAGAAAACTATGCAAAAGCACTTGACAAGTTTACTTGGCAGTGCTATACTGACCTTGCAAACAAAACTTGGCAAGAAAGGACCTCTCTATGAACAAAGACGAAATACTATCAAAGAGCCGTGCTGAAAATAGCGGCACTGATGAAATGCAAATCGCAATTCAGCGAAAAGCAGGAACAATTTCCGGCAGTGTCGGATTAGCGCTGTGTTGCATTGTCGCACTTTTGGAAGGCATATTGGGAGATTCCCTTATTCTTTTTTACGGTTGTTTTAGCATTTACTGGGGCATCCTTGCTGCGAATAATATTGTGCTTGCCGTTGCGTTTAAGAATAAGTATATTTGGTTTGCAGTTATTGATGTTGTAATGCTTATTGCCTTTATGGTTAAACTTGTTTTTGAATTAGTCTGAGGTAATAATAATGAAAGATCCTCTCGTATTAAAGAATTGCATTAAGGAGGTACGCATGTCTGCCGGCTTATCCCAAGCTCAGCTTGCAGAAATCGTTGGTGTTTCTCGTAACACCATCAGCTCCATTGAGACCGGGCAATTCTGTCCCACCGCAAAGCTGGCACTTGTCCTATGCATTGCGTTGGATAAAAATTTCGAAGAACTGTTTTATTTTGAATAAATAAACAGAAAACACACAAAAGAGGTCTATATATGACAGAAACAACAAAAGAAATATTTGAAAATTACCAAGTCAGAAAAACAAAGAAGCAGAAAACGGCTTTTATTAAATATGTAGAACAACTCGCAGAGCACCGCGGATTTGACTTTAAGATTGAAAAAGGATTATTTGGTGCCCGAAATATTGTTATCGGGAATCCTGACGCAGCAAAGGTACTCTACACTGCCCACTATGATACCTGCGCTCGACTTCCTTTTCCGAACTTTATAACTCCGAAAAGCTTTTGGGTTTATTTGTTATATCAGTTTTTGATTGTGGGAATTCTCATTTTTTTCGCAGTCGCTTTAGGGTTTGTTGTTGGTTTGATCTTGTCTTTCCTTCCTATCGGTCGTGATGTAATGCTATTAATTACATCTATCTTGCCAGAGATTATTTACTTGTTTTTATTTTACTTATTATTGGGAGGTCCTGCTAACAAAAACACCGCAAACGATAACACATCGGGTGTTACAACCGTGCTTGATATTATGGAAAATCTCCCTCAAGACCAGAAAAGCAAAGTAGCATTTGTTTTGTTTGACCTTGAAGAACCGGGACTTTTGGGTTCTTCATCGTTTGCTTCAAAACACAAAGCAATAAAGAAAAACACCCTTGTTATTAATTTTGACTGTGTCTCCGATGGAGAAACCATATTATTTGCACTAAAAAGAACAACTAAAAAATATGCAGAGCTATTAGGGAAAGCATTTGTTGCCACCCCTGATATCACCGTTGATATAGCAAAGAATGCTTTCTACCCGTCTGATAATGCCGCTTTCAAGGGTGGAATCGGCGTTGCTGCTCTAAAGAAATCAAAGTTCTTTGGAACGCTATATATGGATAGAATACATACCAAGAAAGATGTGATTTATCGCGAAGAAAACATCCAATTTCTGACGAACGGTGCAATAATGCTCACCCAAATGCTATAACATAACAGGTAAAGAAGGCTTGACCGGTTCGGTCAAGCCTTTTTTGCGGGACGATGCGCCTCAATCCGCCCAAAAGCCTCCCTTGTGCAAAGGGAGGTGGCATTTTCGCAAGAAAATGACGGAGGGATTGATTTATATAGAAATATGACAATCCCCCACCGTCTGCGGCGGAGCCCCCTTTACACAAGGGGGCCTTTTCTCAAAACAATCTTGTGATCCAATAAATGAGTCCATACACCACGCTGGCGCTGACGCCATACACGATGACAGGTCCTGCAATGGTAAACATCTTTGCTCCAACGCCTAATATGAACCCCTCTGCTTGTGTCAACTTAGGACGCAGTGTTTTTTTGTAGAATCAAATCAACTTTTTAAATTAACACGAGCAAAGGACCTTGCATCAAATTAGTTAAATTTTTTAACTTGATCTCGGTCAATTTGTATAGGTTCTCCTA
>JAZOQF010000024.1:0-5783 GCA_045655905.1 Acutalibacteraceae bacterium
GCAGGAAACAGTAACATAGATGTTTTTCCCGATTCCGACACGGTGAAATACGAAGAATCATTGGGAATTTCGGGTTGGGTTGATAACCGCCTATTGTTCATCGGCAACCGCACCCTTATGGAAGCCCACTCAATTTCGGTGCCCGACGTGGAATTGGACCGCAAGATTTTAAGGCAAGGCTTCTTCCCTGTTTACGTTGCAAGCGGCAACAAAGCCTGTGCTTTGTTGATTATTAGATACAATGTAAGCACAGAGGTTTCGAAAGAACTTCGCAAACTTACCAACAGCGGTGTTACCGTGCTTGTTAAAACATCTGACCCAAATATAACAGAAGAAATGGTTTGCGATTATTTGGGACTTTATGAAGATACTGTAAAGGTTATGAGTTCGGCAGGCTGTCACATATACGTGAACACAACCGCTCCCGTTAAATCGGTTTCCACAGCGGCAGCATTTAAAAATAACCCGACAGCATTACCTGCCATACTCAACTGTGCTAGCAGAATCAAACGTTCAAACGTCATTTTAACCGTAGCATATATTATCTTTGCTGTTTTGGGAATTATATTATTTACCTACTCCTCTTTTGGAGGCTCGGGTACCCTTTTAGCAGATACTACCGTACTAATTTACAGTATAGTTTCCACAGTTATAACATATTTACTTTATATTACTCAAAAGCCATAGGAGGAAAACCTGATGAGTGAAAAGAAAAAGTTTTATATTACGACCGCTATCGCCTACGCTTCAAGCAAGCCTCACATCGGCAACGCTTATGATATTGTTTTGGCTGATATGATTGCCCGTTACAAAAAGCAGATGGGCTTTGATGTGTATTTGATGACAGGTTCTGACGAGCACGGTCAAAAAATCGAAGAAAAGGCAAAGGCTCAGGGCATTTCTCCTAAGGAGTATGTTGATAATGCTGCAAGCACAATTAAAGCAGTTTGGGACAGCCTTAACACCGATTATGATAAATTTATCCGCACTACTGACAGCGACCATGAAAAGGCTGTGCAGAGAATTTTCACCAAGCTTTACGAACAGGGTGATATTTACAAAAGCACATACGAAGGTAAATACTGCGTGCCTTGCGAGTCATTTTATACAGAATCTCAGTTGGTAGACGGCAAATGCCCTGACTGTGGCAGAGAGGTTATTGATTCTAAGGAAGAGGCATTTTTCCTGAAACTTAGCAAATACCAAGACCGTCTTTTAAAGCATTTCGAGGAAAATCCCGATTTCATTAAACCCGAGTCTCGTAAAAACGAGATGATTAATAACTTCTTAAAACCCGGTCTTAATGACCTTTGCGTTTCACGTTCTTCATTTAAGTGGGGCGTGCCTGTTGAGTTTGATGATAATCATGTTATATACGTTTGGATAGACGCCCTTTCTAACTATATAACAGGTGTCGGCTACAACCCCGACGGCAGTACCGATAAATTTGAAACCCTTTGGCCTGCAGATTTGCACGTTATTGGAAAAGATATCGTTCGTTTCCACACTATTTACTGGCCAATTATTTTAATGGCTTTAAATCTACCATTGCCTAAACAGGTGTTGGGGCATCCTTGGGTGCTTGTTGGCGAAGATAAAATGAGCAAGTCTAAAGGTAATGTGGTTTATGCTGATGAACTCGCAAAACGCTTTGGTGCCGATTCCGTTCGTTACTATCTGCTTTCTCAAATGCCTTTCGCAAATGACGGCACATTCACCTATGAAAGCTTTATAAACGTATTTAACACAGACCTTGCAAACACAATCGGCAACCTCGTAAGCCGTACTATTGCCATGACCAAGAAATATTTTGGCGGCATCGTCACAAAACACGAAATCGACGACGAGCTTGATAAGGAATTATTTGCATTTGCTGAAAGTAGTATCCAAAAATACCATAAATGTATGGACGCATACCTTAATGCAGATGCTTGCTCTGCGGTTTTAGACATTGCAAAAAGATGTAACAAGTACATTGATGAAACTATGCCTTGGGCACTTGCTAAGGACGAAAGCAAGGCTGAGCGTCTTAACGATGTTCTTTACAATTTGCTTGACTTAATTAAGATAATCGGCACACTTTTAAAACCCGTTATGCCTGAAATTGGCGTGAAAATTGCAGGCGATAATATGAGCGAGGAATTAAGAACAGCTGACAGTTATTCACCCGAAGAATCTCCCAACCTCTTCCCCCGTTTAGACGCAGAAAAGGTTTTGGCAGAGATTGCTGCTGAAATCGAGGCTAAAGCCGAAAAGGAAGAGAAGATTGAGGGTATAGCACAAATCGGCATTGAAGATTTTGCAAAGGTTGAACTTAAAGCGGCAAAAATCACCGACTGTGAGCCTATCCCCAAGGCTAAAAAGCTCTTAAAATTAACCCTTAACGATGGCACTTCTACTCCACGAACTGTGGCTTCGGGTATTGCTAAATGGTATAAGCCCGAGGATTTAATCGGCCACACCGTTATCGTGGTTTCAAACCTCAAACCTGCAAAGCTTTGTGGTGTCGAATCAAATGGTATGATTTTAGCCGCCGACTGTTCCGATGACGATGTTAAGGTCATTTTTATTGACGGTGTTCCCGAGGGAAGCAAAATCAGATAATGGGAAATTTAGATTTTTCACCTTTAAAGGAACGGCTTATATTTGACAGCCACGCTCATTATGACGATGAACGCTTTTTGGAATATGGTGATGATTTATATTCGGAACTTTCAAAAAACGTCACAGGCATAATAACCTGTGGCTGTGATTTCGAGTCTAATAAATCTGCTCAGAATTTAGCTCACAACCACGACTTCGTTTATTTTGCGGCAGGCATTCATCCGGGAAATGTGGACTGTTTGCAAGATATACCCGTTAACACGGCTATGGATAAAATCGCTGAATTTTGCCAAGATGAAAAATGTATCGGTATTGGTGAAATCGGGTTAGACTATTATTGGACACAAGAAAACATATCTTTGCAAAAACAGGTGTTTTCTGCTCAATTGGAACTTAGCAAAAAACTAAATCTTCCTGTTATAGTGCATGACCGAGATGCCCACAGCGACACTTTGGAAATGTTGAAAAACTATAAACCAAACGGTGTTGTGCACAGCTTTTCGGGTAGTGTGGAAATGGCGAAAGAAATTTTTAAATTAGGTATGTATATCGGCATCAGCGGTGTTATAACCTTTAAGAATGCAAAGAAATTACCCGATGTTGTAAAAGAAATGCCGCTTGATAAATTTTTGCTTGAAACCGATGCTCCGTACTTAGCCCCTGTGCCTTTCAGAGGAAAAACAAACAACTCATCTCTTATATATTATTCCGCACAGAAAATTGGAGAAATCAAAGGCATATCAACCGAATCGGTACTTACCTTTGCCTTAGAAAACACCAAACGGCTATACAATATATAAAAGTATAAATCACCCCGTAAAACAGATAATATCTGTGAGAGAGGGGTGATTTTTAATGGATAAGAACAACAAGCAATTCGAGCAGAAGAAAAATGAGCAAAACAAAAACAATCAAAATAAAAACGACCAGAACAAGAAAAACAACGATAACAGAAAAGATTTCTAATAATATTTAGCAGCATCAGGCAGAGGTAATAATCTCTGCCTTAAATTTTGAAAAAAATTTGAATTTAAGACTTTTTTCACGCATTTTTTCACTTTACTTATAATATACTTTTATATGGATAATAACTCCAAAGGATTAAATAGAAAGGTGAACTAATAATGAATGATTTTTGCCCAGAGGGTCTTAAAACCGAAAAAAAGAGAAGTTTAATAACCACAGCGCTTTTAGCCGAGGCCAAGGTACAGCAAACTGTATTGGAAGCGCCCGTTATTATGTGTGATGCCTCACACAATCTAATTGTGAATCTAGGATGTATGAGGGGTATAATACCGCGAGAAGAGGGCGCATTAGGTATCTCCGATGGTACCACAAGAGATATTGCGCTAATATCCCGTGTTGGGAAACCCGTAAGCTTTGTAGTGACAGATTTTTGCGAAGATAAAAACGGCAAACCTTATGCCCTGCTTTCCCGCAAAACCGCACAAAAGCTTTGCCTTGATTATCTTTTAAAAGAAAAATGCATAGGCGATGTTATAGACGCTAAAATTACCCATTTTGAAAGCTTTGGCGCATTTTGTGATATAGGGTGTGGAAATATTGCCTTGCTACCAATCGATGCTATTTCGGTTTCGAGAATATCCCATCCAAAAGACCGATTTTATCTTGGTGAAAATATTAAAGCAGTAATTAAAAATGTGGCTCCCGATGGCAAAATCACCCTTTCTCACAAGGAATTACTCGGCACTTGGGAAGAAAACGCCTGTCTCTTCGCACCTGGGCAAACTGTAACGGGTGTTGTCAGAAGCGTTGAAGATTACGGTATTTTCGTTGAAATAACACCAAATTTAGCAGGTCTTGCAGAGCCGAGAACTAACACCTTGGTAGGTCAGCAAGCGAGCGTTTACATTAAAAGCATTATCCCCGAAAAAATGAAAATAAAGCTAATAATCATAGACAGCTTTGATACAGGCTACACCCCACAGCTTAAATATTTCTACAAAGGCAACAGTATTTCCGAATGGGATTATTCCCCAAAAGACTGTAACAAGCAAATAACAACCAAATTTTGCGGATAAAAATTTCGTAGGGGACGGCGCCCTCGACGTCCCATTTAAAACGATTAAAGGACTCAGGAAAAATCCCAAGTCCTTTTTTGTGTTGATTTTTATCTTTATATGTGGTAATATTTACTTGCGACGCAAACTGAATAATATTTATCACCATACGGATAATACCTTGGTAAAAGGTGTTACCCTTTTTCCCGTATGGTGAAATTTCGGTTTGCGTCGCAACAAACTGAGGGAACACTTTTTCGGCACATCCTTCGGGATGTGCTTTTTTATTGAGGTGTGTATATGTTTAATAAAAAATTACCCACAAAACGAGTAGTTATCGCAGGGTGTAGAGATTATAATAACTATGACGAGGCAAAAAAGTATATTGATTTTTGTCTTTCTAATATTCGAAAGGAAAACGAAATAATTATTGTTTCGGGGTGTGCTAGCGGTGCTGATGCTATTGGAGAACACTATGCAAAAGAAAACGGGTATGAGGTCGAAAAATACCCCGCCGACTGGAGAACATACGGCAGAAGCGCAGGACCCAAACGAAACCAACAAATGGCAGAGAGCAGCAACTATGTAATATGTTTTTGGGACGGGAAAAGCAGAGGCACAAGGTCAATGATTGAATATGCAAAAAAATACAACAAACCCGTTAAAATTAAAATGATATAAAATGTGAAGGATGGGTCTCCCCTCCCATTTAAAACGATTAAAGGACTTGAGAAATTTCTCAAGTCCTTTTTAGTTAGTGTTTATTAAATAGTTTTAACTGTTCTGCGTTTGGTAATTGTTTGAAGAACAAGAACAAAGCCCACAAGCGATATACCAATAATATCGGTAACAATACCCGGATAGATTAGTAGGAGTCCTCCAACAGCAGATATAATACGCTCGTACCACGCCATACGGTTAAGGAAGAAACCTTCAAGCGCGGCGGACACACCAAATATACCAACAAATGAGGTTATGCAGATTAAGACAACCTCTAAAAATTCTGTATCAACAAAAAGCATTGCTGGATTAAGAGCAAACACATAAGGAACGATAAATGCGCCGATTGCAAGTTTTGTTGCGGTAAACGCAGTTTTCATCGGATTTGCCTGAGCTATAGCTGCTCCCGCATAAGCTGCAAGAGCAACGGGTGGGGTG
>JAZOQF010000025.1:0-6275 GCA_045655905.1 Acutalibacteraceae bacterium
CTTCAAGATTTCTTCTCTGCCTTTGACGTCGGGGTAGTTAACCGTAATTTGACGGTCAAAACGACCGGGGCGGAGGAGTGCCTTATCAAGTATGTCAGGACGGTTAGTAGCAGCCATAACAATAACACCTTCGTTAGCGTTAAAGCCGTCCATCTCAACGAGTAATTGGTTAAGGGTTTGTTCGCGCTCGTCGTGACCATCGCCAAGGCCTGCACCTCTTTGACGGCCTACAGCATCAATTTCATCAATGAAAACTATAGCAGGAGCTTCTTTTTTTGCCTCGTTAAATAGGTCACGAACACGAGAAGCACCAACACCGACAAACATTTCAACGAAGTCTGAGCCGGAAATAGAGAAGAATGGAACGCCTGCTTCTCCTGCAACAGCACGGGCAAGAAGAGTTTTACCAGTTCCGGGAGGGCCAACAAGTAGCACTCCTTTCGGAATTTTTGCACCAAGTTCGTTGAATTTTTGCGGAGCTTTGAGGAAATCAACAATTTCTGCCATTTCTTCTTTTTCTTCATCTGCACCTGCAACATCAGCGAAAGTGGTTTTCTTTTTAGCGTCAAGACGTCTTGCTTTTGACTTGCCAAAGCCCATTGTTTTGTCAGCATTTATTGCACCGCTCATTTTCCTCATCATAATGAAAAGGAGAAGACCGGTGATACCAACCATTAAAAGAGTAGGCAACAGGCTCGTAATCCAAGAGGCTTCGCCACCACGGATTAAATTATACTCAATATCATTTGAGGTGCCTGCATTTTCTTCTTTGATTTTCCAAACGTCTTCATTTACATCCTGAATAAAGAGGGATGAATTAGGAACGGTATAACGATAAGTTTTTCCGTCAGCACGTTTTTTGTAGGTTAATTCACCGCTGTAAAGATTAAGTTCCATTTCGGAAATTTCGTTGGATTTAACCATTTCAACTATTTGTGAATATTTTAGCTCAGCTGTGTCTTTTGTAAAAAATGATACCGAAACAATTGTAAGAATGAAAATAATCGGTATTAAAATATACAAAAGTACATTTTTAAAATTCTGTTTCAAGAGTGTTCTCCTTTCAAGTTAAACAGAATACACCTTAGGTGATAATACGCCTACGAAGGGTAAGTTTCTGTATTTTTCATTGTAATCAAGTCCGTAACCGATTACGAACTCATCCGGAATTACTTTTCCAATATAGTCAGCTTCAACATTTGCAATTCTGTTTGTTTCCTTATCAAGAAAAGTACAAATTTTTACAGAAGCGGCATTTTTATCTTCGAGATGTTTTTTAAGTTTTTCAAGCGTGATACCTGTGTCTAAAATGTCCTCTAAAATAAGTATATCCCGACCTTCTACCGAAACATCCAAATCTTTTTTAATTTTTAATACACCCGTTGTATTTGTACCGGAATAAGAAGAAACGGCCATAAAGTCAATTTCGTGGTCACAATCAACATGTCGTAGCAAATCAGCCATAAATACAAAAGAACCTTTTAAAATTCCGATAATTAAAGGTTTTTTGTCGGCATAATCTTTGGAAATGGTATTTCCTAAATCTTTACATATTTCTTTGATTTCTTCCTCGGTCACCAAAACGCGTGAAATTTCTTCTTTGTTATACATCATTTTTCCTCAACCCTTATTTCATAGGCTTTTTTTGTCTTTTTGGTGATAGCGCATCTGTTTGCTACACCGATATTATAAATCCAAACAACACCGTCATCATCCGAAATTATAGGTATGCTATCACGAAGGTGTGTTGGGATTGATAATTCATTAAAAATTTTATTTAGCGTTTTTGTACAGCCACGGTTTAAAAGGCGGATACTGTCTCCGGCTTTTCTGGTTCTTATTTCCAATTTTCCTACTATTTTATCACAGTCTAAAGAACTATTTAATAACAAATTATTAATTTTTTCTTTTGGTTCAAAAATTTTAACGCTGTAGGTTGGATTTTTCAGGTTATTTTCGTCCTCGAAAAATAAAAAACCGTTTTTTGCGATACAGAAACAGTTTTTGGGTATACCCGTTTTACCGCCGTTAATACAAATCTTATAAATCTCATCAATGTGACAAGTTTCAAGTGAAATTTCTGCATTAAAACGTTTCACAAACTCAACTATAACCTTTTTTCCAATCTCAGGATTGAGTTTTTGAAATTGCACAAGGTTTAGTTTGTCAATGGCAAAATTATCATTAATAAAATTTTCTGCTTTACTTTTAATTAAAAGGGAAAGATTTTTAATACTGTTCGAGGTTTTTAAAACGCTGCTTTCAACCTTTGGATTGATTTTTTTCAAAATCGGCACCACAGAATGTCTTAACATATTTCTTGTGTGTTCATCTGAAAGGTTGGTGCTGTCAGTCACAAAACTTAAATCGTTTTCCTCACAATAGCGTTCAATCATATCTCTTGTACAGGATATTAAAGG
Source organism: Acutalibacteraceae bacterium (assembly GCA_045655905.1). Taxonomy (GTDB): domain Bacteria; phylum Bacillota; class Clostridia; order Oscillospirales; family Acutalibacteraceae; genus UBA737. Next base: position 2,421 of record JAZOQF010000025.1, read on the forward strand.
GCGAATAATATTATCGCGTTTAATCGGAATGCCGCAAAGTCCGTCTACAGCCGAACCTCTTGTGAGGTTTAGTAATATTGTTTCAAGGTTGTCGCTTGCAGTATGTGCAGTTGCGATTAAATCACAACTTACGCGGTCGAGAAAATTATATCTAACTTGTCGCGCCGCAGTTTCAAGGCTTAGATTGTTGTCTTTTGCGAATTTTGGAACATCTATACGCTCACAAAATAATGGTATCTCCAATTTGCTACAAAGTTCTTTAACAAAAACCTCATCACGTAAAGCCTCATCACCACGAATCAAGTGATTTAAATGAGCTGCTTGTAAGGTGATATCTAATTCATCCTTTAGCTTGTTTAGAGCAAAGAGGAGTGCAACTGAATCAGCGCCGCCCGAAAGTGCAACGGTAACTGTCGACTTTTTGGGGATTAGCGAGTATTCGGCTATTGTTTCTAAAATGTTTTTTTCTATCATCTGAAGGTATCCACCGCAGTGAAACGAGTGAACTGTCCGTCAAAGAATAAATCAACACTGCCAAGACCGCCATGACGGTTTTTAGCAATAATACACTCTGATTTATTCGGGTCTGCACGGTCCTCGTCATCAGCTTTTTCGTTATCGTAATATGTATCACGATAAAGGAATAAAACAATATCAGCATCCTGCTCAATAGAACCCGAATCTCGCAAATCGGCAAGTGCGGGTTTGTGAGATTTTCCTTTGCCTTCAGTACCACGGGACAACTGTGCGCAAGCAATTACAGGAACGCCTAAATCTTTAGCCATAATCTTGAGATTTCGGGTAATTTCTGATACTTCTTGAACTCGGTTTTCAATGTTACGCTCAGATTTCATAAGACCTAAATAGTCAACAACAACCAAATCAACCTTAGGCATTCTTCTAAGCTTTGCTTTCATTTTTGGGACTGTGATAGTAGAGGTTTCGTCAAAATAAATATTGGTCTTTGACAAATTATCTCCGGCTTGGGCTAATCTTGTCCATTCGTCGTCCTCTAATTCGCCATTACGAAGTTTTTCACTGGGAATTCCGGCTTCACTTGAAAGCATACGTTGTGCTAATTGGTCACGAGACATTTCAAGAGAGAAGAAACACACAGTCTTGCCTGAATTAAACGCAACATTGCGTGCTATGTTCAAAGCAAATGCAGTTTTACCCATACCGGGACGAGCACCTAAGATAATTAGGTCTGATTTGTAAAGACCACCTATAATCTTATCCAAAGTGCCAATGCCTGTCGGAATACCAATATAATCGTTTCTTGTAGCAGGGTCTGACATTTTAGTTAATCGGTCATATGTTTCATTTTCAATAACCGATTTAATGTGTGTAAGTCCGCTGACATCTCTGCCTTGACGGATATTGTAAATGCTTTGCTCAGCGTTATCAATAAGCGTGCTTGAGTCTTTAGTGCCTTCGTTTACATTTGTAATGATATTTTGCGCCGCTCCCATCAAAGAACGAGCATAATATCTTTCCTTGATGATTTCAACGTGTGTTAAAACATTGGCGGCAGAGGGGATTGTCTGTACCAACTGCGCCAAATAGGCTTTTCCGCCTGCTTCGTCATAAACTCCGTTAAGTCTGAGTTTTTCAATCAAAGAAACTAAGTCAATATTTTGGCTAAGCTCATACATTGATGAAATCGCAGAGTAAATTTCTTTGTGCTGTGGCAGATAAAAATATTCAGAAGATAAATGTACCGCAACATCACTAAGACATTTCGGGTCAATTAGAATTGCTCCCAAAACTGCTTGCTCGGCTTCAACAGAATAGGGAAGACGACCACCGTCTAAATTGTAAATCAATTTTTCGTCACTCATTTTTTAGCTCCGATTTTATATTTATAGTCCTTCAACAATTACTGTGATTTTAGCTGAAATACCTTGGTGCAATTTGATTTCTGCAGTATATTCACCAAAGTTTTTAATATCAGCAACCTGCATTTTTTTACGATCAACCTTAATTTTAAAAGACTTTTCGATTTCTGCAGCAATTTCTTTTGATGTGACAGAACCGAAAAGTTTACCGTTAGAGCCAGCTTTAGCTTTGAGTACAACCGACTTGCCCTCAAGTGCTGCAGCGGTAGCTTTTGCGGCATTGATTTCCTCTCGCTTATGGTGAGCAACAGACTCTTCACGGTTTCTAAGTTCGTTCATAGCGGTATTGTCAGCCTCAACAGCTAATTTTTTAGGGAAAAGAAAGTTGCGTGCGTAACCGTCAGAAACGTTGCAAAGCTCACCCTTTTTACCGTGTCCTTTAACATCTGCTAATAATATAACCTTCATAATTATTCTCCTTAAATGTCAACTTCCATAATAATCGGTAAAATCATCGGACTGCGTTTGGTTTTTTGGAAAAGGAAACGTGAAACACCGTCTTTTATCTTCATTTTTACCGAGTTCCAATCTCTAATGTTTTGATAATAGCATCGGTCCAAAATGCTACTTGCCAAATCGTTGATTTCGTTTATAAGTTCTTCTGATTCTTTAACGTACACAAAGCCTCTTGTTACAACATCTGGGCCTGAAATAATTTCTCTTGTGTAGTGGTTAACCGTCATAGCTATTACAATTATTCCGTCATCAGACAAAAGTTTACGATCACGCAAAACAATGCTTCCAACATCACCAACACCAAGACCATCAACCAAAATTCTACCTGCTTGAACTGTTTCGCTATTCGTTACAGAATTTTTCTTTAATTCAATAACATTGCCGTTGTGTGCAATGAAAATATTGTCAGGCTTAATGCCAACCTGTTCGGCGAGTTCTGCGTGTTTTATTAGATGTTTTTGTTCGCCGTGAACAGGAATAAAGTATTTCGGTTTAACAATGCTCATTATAAGCTTTAATTCTTCTTGACAAGCGTGTCCTGAAACGTGTACATCGTACATCCTTTCGTAAACAACATTTGCTCCACGCTTCATAAGTTCGTTAATAACCTTACTTACAAGCTTTTCATTACCGGGGATAGGAGTTGCTGAAATTATAATCATATCACCGGGAATGATTTCAATTTGTCTGTGGTCAGAAAAAGCAATTCTGTGTAACGCAGACATCGGCTCACCCTGACTACCTGTTGTTACCAACACGATTTTGCCGGGTTCGTAATTATTAATCTCTGAAACATCAATTAAAATGTTGTCAGGAATATTCAAATAACCAAGTTCAGCTGCAACAGTCACAACGTTTATCATACTTCTGCCTGATACTGCGACCTTTCGATTACAGTTAACAGCTTCGTTTATGATTTGTTGAATTCTGTGAATATTTGATGAGAATGTAGCAATTATTATTCTGTGTCCCTCAGCTTGGCTGAAAAAGTGGGAGAGAGAGCCACCAACAAGCTTTTCAGAAGAGGTGAATCCAGGCCTTTCGGCGTTAGTAGAGTCAGCCAAAAGTGCCAAAACACCTTTTTTACCATATTCACCGAAACGGCCTAAGTCGATAACGTTACCATCAATGGGGGTGGTGTCAATTTTAAAGTCACCCGTATGAATGACCGTGCCTGCAGGTGAATTGATTGCAAAAGCAACAGCGTCAGGGATAGAATGATTAACATTGATAAACTCAACATTAAGTTTGCCAAAATTCACTACATCGCCCGGCTTTACAACATTAAGAATTGCATCACCGAGGAGTTTGTGTTCCTTGAGCTTACCTTCGATTAAGCCGATGGTGAGACGGGTAGCAAAAATCGGCAAATTGAAATCTTTCAAAAGGTAGGGAATAGCACCGATATGGTCCTCGTGACCATGGGTGATTACCATTCCTTTAATTTTATCGCGATTTTCCAAAATATATGAAAAATCAGGTATTACAATATCAATACCCG
>JAZOQF010000026.1:0-40195 GCA_045655905.1 Acutalibacteraceae bacterium
AGCTACACAAACAGCGAAATAAAAATATATCCGGGTTTATATGGCGACGACATAACAACAGGCACAAAAGACGGAATAAAAATATTGAACGAAAATAATAAAATACAAAATATAAACATAGACGATCTAAAACTTTACTATATCAATAATAATTATTTTGATGATATACCCACAGCAATTAAAGCAATGAAAAAATTATATAAAAAAGCGGTTGAAAAGCAAAAAGAACTTGAATTAATATGCGATGAATTTAATTTTTACGCCGTTGACAATATAAACCATATTTACAAAGATAAATATATCTATGAAAAATTTACAGTATAACGGGGGGGCGGTAAAATGACATATTATTATATATACGGAACCGTTAACAGAATTTATTATTGCATAACAAATAGATATATAAACGCTTGCAAAGAACTTGAAAACGCAAAAAAATATTTTCCCGGTGAGAATTGGCAAATATTAACGGGGGATCAGGAAGAAGGCCCGCAGCAATGAAAAAAGAAAAATACACAACAGATCAATTATTAAATGTTATAAAAAGTTATTATATTTTGATCCAGCGCGGCGGGCGTGATTTTCCCGCCGTTGTGCTGGATGATATAAGCAAAAGCGCAAAAAACATTTTAAAAACAAACGGGATCAAAAATATACAATATATTGACGGGGGGGTTAAAAAATGAAATATTACAATTTTGAATCTATGTTTATATCATTAGTAATAAAATTAGGTGACTTTTTAAAAGAAAACAATATATATTTTGAAATTTCAAAAAATAAACAATATTACCATTTTGAAATGTTAACGGATGCAGCCGGGGCCGCTTTAATCAATAATTTTTTAGATAATAATACCATATATAATACGGGGGTTTTATAATGTTTGATCGCGTTGTTATTGCTGCAATTTTTTTGCTTGTTGTGTGCGGTCCTGTAGCCGCTGCCGCTGTTATTGATGAATTGAAAAAAGCTTTTAGGGGGTGAAAAATTGTATATAATTTTAATTTTATTATTGCCTATTTTAATTATATTATCAGCTATAAAATAATAATAAAGCCGTTGCAAGATCGCAACGGTTATTTTTTTACCCATCCAGGCGGCGCGGCCTTGATACATACCGGTTATAATACGCCGGTATTTTTTTATATTGCTTTTAAGCCGTTTAGGGCCGTTTTAACGGCTTTTATATTTTAGGCTTATAAAGTATAAGCCGAATATATAAAACGCTTTAAAAGCGCGTTTTTATGTGTTTTAACGGTATATTGATATATTTTATTAGCGCAGGCGGGATACTAATTTTTTAATATGGTAATATTTTGCAGTAAATATTTTACTGTAAATATTTTCCAGTACCTCGAAGTGGGTCAGGTCGCAACTCCCTATATGCGATTTTTGGTCAAAATTTGCCCTATATGCAAAAACTGGTCAAAATTTGTCTTAAAGTAGACAAATATTGCCATAAATAGGGGTAAAAGTGGACAAAAATTGTCTTTTTTATGTAGTGTGAAGGAGCAAAAATCTCACTATATGCCTTTCCCCGTCAAAATCAAAGACGTTCCGTGTTATCAGAACGCCTTTATTATACTCTATATGCAAATTTCTGTCAAAACTAATCTTCCACAATATCCGCATCAATGTAATCTGCAATTTCTTCCACCGATTTAGGCTGACCAAGAAGGGATTCTGAAGGCTCAATAACGTGTTTAGTTGTTTCCACATAATCATATTGAGATTTAAGAATAAACATAGCAGAAATGTTGTTTACCGCGTTCACAAGAGCAGCTTGCTCAAGATTATCCTTAATTGCATCCTTTATTTGGTCAAGATAAATACCTTCCGGAGATTGCTTATCTATATATTTATAAAGTGTTCTGTAGGAATACCCATACCAATTAGAAAGCCTGCGGAACGATGGCATTATTCCGTGAATATGGCAGAAGTCAAAATATTCTTTAGTTGAATTTACGAGCGCATTCAAATTATGCACATCGGTTTTAGGTCTATCAAGGCTTTCAAAAAGAAGCATATTAGATTTTTCTAAAAGTGCAGATATTTTTTTAGCTGATTCCGTTTTATCAGGCACATTATAAAGACCACCTTTAGATGAATCGCCTGTAGGTACAATAGATTTATCGTCTTTATTCATATAAAATTACCTCCTTAAAATTTAATCGGTGACAGTAGGTGACGGTGACAGTACCATTTTTAGTCACTCTATATACGTTTATTTTTATACCCTATTTTCTATAGCACTTTCTATATTATACTGTCACTACTGTCACTACTGTCCCTAAAGAAAGAAATATATAGTAATATAGGGGGTTTTCAGCGGTGACAGTACGGTGACAGTTGCTAATTTTCAAATGGGTTACTGTCCCTTTTTAGTTGCCATCCGCGTTCTTTGTTACTTTTATACTGTTCAAATTCCTTTCGATACTCCTTGAAAGCCTTAACAATACGCTTTTGAAACGTATTCCTTGCCAACGGATTATGCCCGGAATCCTCACACCAATATTTATATTTGAGATAAAGTTCCTCATTTGAAATAGTATTGCCTATATGCAATTCTTTGGCAAATTCAAGCAACGGGTTTGAAAGTTCTTTAAATTCTTCTGTGATTGCTTTTTGATCTTCAGGCTCTGTGAAATAACCACAGGTTTTAAGCATCACATAGCCTTCAAGCACCCAATTGAAAATACCCGTAAGATTTTCTGTAGAAGTTAAACGAGATTCAATATCACGGTCAATAGGAAGTTCTTCAGGGCATTCCGGATTAGGGATTTCAACAAAGTGCATAGGAAAATCAACAAAGCAAAATCTACGTGTCCAGCCATCGGTAGTATCGGAAGATTTAACATACTCATTACAAGCAAGGAACATTTTAGCACGGGGTTTAAAGTTGATGTAGTCCTTGCCCTTATAACAAGCGGAAATTTCATCACCTGCGGTTATTTGCTTAAACTTTGATTCTGCTCCTGCTACATTAGTACGGGTTTCAGCAGAAATATTAAGCATTGAGTTCATAAGCTGAATTACTTGGAAGTCCTGTGATAATGAGGACATTTCCACGTTACTGATGTTGGCAGAGCCGAATATTTTAGTTAAAACATTAAGGAATACCGATTTGCCGTTAGCACCGCTACCGATTAAAACGGCACACTTTTGCAAGCGGTTATCGGGGAACAGAACATAGCCTGAAAGCTCTTGCAATAAGCAGATTTTTTTATCGTCATAGTTTGTAACAGTAGCAAGAAATTTATCCCATTCTGACGAGTGAGCATCCGGATTAAACGGATAATCAAGACAGTATGTGCAATAATCCGTTTCTCTGTGTTCACGGAAATTTATATTGGGTTCTATTTCAAGCGCACCGTTAATAAAGTTTATTACGGGAAGAACGTTGAACAGCTTATCCGTAACAACGGCTGACTTAATTACCGTTAGAATAGATGTTAAACGTGGTCCTGTGGCATATGGACCAAGTGCTTCGCTGATATAATTTTTTATTTCCGTATCTGTTTTAGATTGCCAATAGCGACCATTATACTCAAAGAACGATATTTTTTCATTGTATAAAAGGTGATGCTTTTCAGTAATTTCATCAGCAATCATTTTATCAAGGGGTGCTGATTTACAATCCTTGCAAAGTGATTTAAGCCAATCTTCGGGGAATGTTTCTGTGCGTGATACGGATTTGAAAAACATATCTACAGAAGGTTTTGACATATAACGGCACACCTTACGGGAGAATGTTTCAAACTCCCTCATATCGGTTATTTTTGAGGCAATAAATTCAATGCCGTCAATGGCTGTGTCGATAATATCCTGAAGGTTGCCGCCATCGGCATAAAACTCTGAAATATCCTTGTATGTAGCTGGAACATTGCCGATAACACACGGTATGCGATTTTCTATCAAAATTCGTGCCATTTTAATGGTGAATTTCTCACCCGCGTGAGTTTGCTTATCGTTGTCGTAAACGAGGAAAACACGTTTGTATGATTTTGCAATAGATAATGCGGCAGGTAATTGTTCCCTTGAGAAATGTCCGGTAATTGCGGATATAACCGCAAAATGTTCCTGCTCAAAGGAAAGAGCATCGAAAGCGCCTTCGGCTATAACAAGCAGATCGCGATTAGAATTATTCTCCAGGGTGTGTAATCCCCACACCGTATGCTCGTTATAATCGTCAATGGGCATTTTCTTATACTTCTGTTCAGGGTATTTACCACCTGGAAGATAACGGGTAGCATAATAGCATACGTAGTTATTTTTCCAATAGGGAATACACAGGCGGCCTTCCTCGGTTCTGCCGATTTTAATGCGGTTGATGGTATCATCATTGATGTTACGTTTATGCAGATAAGTGCGGTCCTCATCGGTTAAGTGTTCGTGATAATACTGAATTTTAGCACATAAGTTTTGTGTGTAATCAACCCATTCGTTTGAACGGTGTGTAGTAACATCCACACCAGTTATTGAGGCAAGCTCATAAATTGCCTTGCCCTTGTCACCGTTAAAAGTGAGTAGTGCAGCAAGGTCGATTACGTCACCACCCTCACCCGAACCGAAGTCGAAGTAAAAATCATCATAGACAATAAATGATGTTTTATTGGTGGCTCCGGGACGGAGGGGAGATACACAACGATCTCCCGATTGTTTTATATTTAAGCCGTTGCGTTGGGCATACTCAACACAGGATATTCGTGATTTGATTTGTGAAATTCTGTCTTTAAACATTATTTAATCCCTCCTTTTAAATTCAGATAGCAAACAATCCTCACAATAATCGTTATCGTTCACAATATAATGGTCGTATTTTTTGAGAGGACGCTTGCATATATCACAGTAATAATGTGGTGTGTGTTTTCTGCCACAATCCCTGCAAGGTATGTCGCAATCCACACAATCATTTTCTAATGTTACCATTTTTAAGTGCCTCCGTAAAAAGCATTGCCTGATACTTGCCGTATGTAAGATGTGTACCGTGTGTTCGGTTATATTCGTTTAGTTCTGCAAGAACTTCATCAAGGGTTTGTTTTTTATTATCGTGTTTAGAGTTATTTGTTTTGCACAGTTTCCATTGCCTTTTTAATCTGCACGCCTTGCTGCACACTTTAGTTCTGGAACTTGTTGAGAAAAATTCCTTGCCACATTCGGTACAAATTCTGCGGGCATTGTTTATGTCGTGCAGATGGCACTTTATGCAAGTTTCAAGCAAAACTCCGTTGACACACACACCCTCACAGATTCCGTCTGTGCAAGCGGGTTTATAGTGATAATGAATAACCTTACAATTTTCAAGAGTTCTGACCATTTTTACCATCCTCCCTTAACCAATCGTAGAATTTTTTAACACATTCAGGGCATAAATCACATATATCGGTGATGTGCTTTGGTTTGGTTTTGTTTACAGCAGATGCAACCATCTGAAGGTTTGTTTTTATATCGGTCTGTGCGCTTACCGGAACATAAAAAGCACCGCATCTGTCACATTTTTTTGCATCCATAATAATTTAATCTCCTTATACTTTGGCATAAAATATTTTTTCTGTTCCGCTTAAATAAATTACGGGACAAACAATTGACGTTGGTTTGAATCCACCTTCTTCGCCATAGCCACCAAATTCAAGTGTGGCAGAACTGTTGACAAACAATTTATCAATCTTTGCAACAGACGAATTTGCGGGTGAAGCTCTGTAAAAGCCGTTTCTTAAACCTGCCGGTTGATGGGTGTGGCCACAAACATAAATATCAGCATCAATTATGTTTGCCATTTTAACCAATTTATTCATTTTAGCACCTTCCGTAGAGCCGCCTCCGCTTCCGTGAGAACAATAAATCATATAGCAGACGGGTCTGTTAAAGTTATTTTTGCCAACCCTTAAAAATATAAAACTCGATGCAGGCGAATATTTATCAACAATACCAAGCTGCATAGCCACTATTTTTGAAACGTCGATTCCGTCATTTCTTAAAGTGCGCTTTTCGTGATTGCCGCTGTTCATACAGATTAGTTTATCTTTTATAGGAGATAACAAATCAACGCACGTTTCAACTTGTTCCATTGGTGTTAATTGTTCAGCATAGCAATCAGAAACAGATGTTTTTGTTGCATTATTCATAAGATCACCGAGAAGCAGACAATAAGCATTAGATGTGTCTTTGATATAGTTAATCTTGCTTTTTATAGCTTCCATATTGCAAAACTTATCACCGATATGCAGGTCAGCTAATATATGTATCTCGGCACTTTTAAGGTCTGTGGGTAAATCAATTTTAATTACTTTCATCTCTTTCCCTCCAAATGTTCAATTTCAAAATCTATATATTGCCTTGCTTTTTTTAAGTCCTCAAGTTGCTTTTCAAGAACGGTCTTGTCCGCAGATGCTTTATGCCCTGCACGAACAATGTATTTAACCGCATTACCCAACGGAAAATCTAATTGCTTGTCAAGGATAAAGTCGATGCATTCAATCTTTCCGTAAGTGTAATGGGAAGGATGTTTGACATTATCGGTCATAAATGTTTCACCCCCAATCCTATAAAGAAGCCTATAATGATACCTATAACACCGCTTATTAACTCACTTGTCATCCGCATCACCCACCGTTTCTTTTAAAAGGTTGTCAATAAAATCATCTATGCCACGCAAACAATCTATTTTGCCTGTGCAATAATTCCAAAGTAAATTATCAAGATATTTATTAAACTCTTCCTTTTCTTTTTCGGCTCTTGCTTTGTAATTGCTTTCTAAAGCTTTTTTTATTTCGGTTTGTACCTTTTCTGCGAATTCTTTCACCGCTTCGGCTTTGATTTCACTATACATTTTGCCGAGGTCGGCAAAAAGGTTATTTTCCTTTTTCAGCCTCTCAATCTCTGCTTTAAATTTATGCTTTTCGTCTATCTGCTTTTTAAGTTCTTTTTGTAGGCGTTCAATTTCTGCTAACAATTTATCGCCTTGTTTTGCGAACAAATTACACTTAGATATAATTTCACTATTCTGCTTTTTAAGGTCTTTTAAATTTTCGTTGTCGGTCATAAAATCACTCCTCCCCCGTATTTTGCTTCTTTTCTCTTATCGTAGTGTTTTATAAATTGTTTCCACCCCTCATAACAAGGACAATTACAAGTGTTTGTGTGGTCGCAAAATTGAGTAAGCCATTCGTCATTGTCATTAAAATTGCAAGGGCATTTATCACCAAACTGTTCCGCAAACATTTCAGCAACTTTGTCAATTTCAACAACATCAGCTTTATTTTTAAAATGTTGACATTTTTCATTTTCATTGCCTTTTGTATGAAAAACGCAAATGTCGTAATGTATGCAATTTTTACAGGTCATTCTTCCTCACTCCAATCTAAAGCCTGTCCGCATTTATGACAGTAATTGTCGCTTTTTTCAATATTGTTATGTTTACAAGCAGGGCATAAATACCACTCAACACCACTTGGGAAGATAGTGTCTAAAATAGGCTTTTTCGGTATCTGCTTTTCAATGGCATCAAGTATAGCGTTTTCACATTCTGTGTTTGCTTGACCTTTGCTACGCCTATATATTTCTTGCCAAGTTTCAATGGCTTTTTTCGGTATCTGCTTTTCAAGGGCATTCCACCCCATATGATTTGCTAATTCCATTAGTTCACTATCGCTTAAATATTCTCTTTTTAACATTGTGATTGCTTCTTCAGGTGTCATTCTTCACCACCGCCTCTCTACCACATCCATAAAGTGAAACAGATTTTTTCTTTGTATAGTTCCATTGGAATTTACCTTACACCCTGCTTTTTCCAATACCCAAAAAGCGTTTTCAAGAGCAGTTAAACCGCCATCGCTTACAGCTTCTTTTCCATAAAATGTTGTTTCGTAAGCAAATTGATTAACCATATCAGCCAAAGCATATAAAGATTCACACATTGCTTTCATTCTTCCGTTACCTCTCTTTCAAGCCATCTTTTAAATGCTTCAATCCAAATAACACCCTTGCCTGTTTTATTATCTATCGCATTTGAATATATTTCTTTTACCTCATACGGCGCACGGTAATGGTCAATATGTTCTGCTAAAAACCTTGCCAATTCCTCAACGCTCATATTCTTTATGCGTTCATAGTTTGTCATCCCTGCTCACCGCCTTTCTGCCTTTTAGCATACGCTCTTTTTTTTGAATAATAATGTTTACATCTTTCCAATCCTTCGACATTTCCATAATAAGATTGGTAAGGGCAAACGCATTTATGAATACAATTTTTACACCGTTGTTTATTAGTGAGTTTCACCCCTGCTCACCGCCTTTCGCCTTATGTTTTGCAATATTTCTAAATCCCTCAAAACAATTATTGCAAAGATGTATTTTTGCTTTCTTTTTATCTTTTTGTGGCACTTGCCAAATGTCACAATTAGAAATAGTAAAGCAAAACTCTCTCATTCTTGCAGAATGTGGCTCGTCAATGGTAATTCCGCATATATCACATATATACACCTTCACCCCTGCTCACCGCCTTTCACATCATTATTGGCACTTCTCAACCAATTATAAAATGCTCTTACGCAATCGGGACATAAATCGCATACATCGGTAATATGCCTTTCTTTAAGTACCGCTTTTTCAATGCTCGCTTTAATATCCACAGTTTTTGATGGTGGCATATAAAATGCACCACATCTATCACACTTTTTCGCATTCATAATTTTTCTCCTTTACTTCCTTTCAATTCACTCTGTCCTGTATAAACAACGGACATTTTTTAACATCGTAAGACGGTATGTCAGGATTTCTACCCTTCCGATCACCTTTAATTAGTGTTGGCACGGCTTCCCAACCTTGCACAGGCTCAAAATCCCTCGACCACGGACAAAACCCTGTTGCCCTGCTACATTGCCAACACAAACTGTTGGAAGTAAAACCACAATTTTCTTTTTCTAATTTGCGTTCCTCTAAAAAATTCCGGATATTGTCTGCATCAAATTCATAAGTATCAAATTCATATCCACAATTCTTACATTGCCTTCTTCTTTTAAGGCTTCCGTCAATCAAGATTCGGCACCGGGTGATAGAAGTATCACTTTTACATTTAGGGCATTTCATATATTCACCGCCTTAATGGTTAATGTTTATATCAGGAATAGCTGTGTAAAAATGTATATCATAATGGTATGGATCGGTTACTGTATCTGTAATATCTTCAACGGCGTATATTACATATTCGTTAAGATATACATAGTTTTTCTTATATGAATTTGCGCCCGTTTTGCAAGTGATAACAAGTTCACTTGCGCCGTTATTGGATAAAGACATAAAGCCTTCCATTTCCAATACAATTAGGTCTGTTCTTGCGTTATACACAGTTATTTTTCTGCATACAGCGAAATTATCCGCTTGTTGTGAAAGGTTATAATTAACATTATCAGCAGCGGTGCATCCGACAAAAGCGAACAATAAACATAATAAAGTTACAATACATACAAATTTTTTCATATTTTTTAAATCTCCTTTATATCTCTTAATTTAACTTGACATACAGAATTTTTATTTTTATCAAGTATTTCTGCTGTATAATAAATTTCACCGTCTTTGTTTTTACGGATAGTGCTGCCTGTAAGTGTGTATACGGAATTGTCAAACATTACAGGCTTATTTAAGTTAGATTTAATGTCTTTAACTTCCATTTTTAACAATCTCCAAAGCATCCTCTACGGACCTTGCTATGCCAGCTTTATGTCCGTAGGAATGCATTATTTTTATAAATTTTTCTTGTTCGGTGCGGAGTTTACCTTTATCGTCTTTACATTCAATAAAGGCAATATCTTCACCGACAAACAATAGGTCTGATGTACCTGGAGGACATCCTTGAACGGGCCTTAAATCAATTAAAACATATTGCTTAAATTCATTGCTCCACACACGTTTGCCCTGCCAGAATTTGCCGGAGTTCAATCGCAGTACAATGCCATAATCGGATAAGGCGAGGCGGATTTCATCTTGGATTCTGTGTTCAGATTTACTCATTTCACACCCCCTAAAACGTTACACATATATTCAGAACTGCCGCCGCTATCCAGTAAATTGTTTTCTTAATATCACCGCCGAATAAATAAACACCGGCGGCGCATACGTCTAAAATAATTAAAGCTACGGGGAATATATATTTATTCAATTAAGCCACCTCGCTCTACATATCCCTTTTGAAAATTATGATTAAATACACGCATATTGAAATTTGGTTGTGGAATTTCTTGAAAAACACCTTTTGATATACGCTTTTCAAACTTTAGGTCTGCATCTTTGGGATTCGGCAAGGCTGAAAAGGTCGTTTCAAGCGTTTTTTTTGCATCCTTATTCATTGGGTAAATGTATCGAAACATTAAGCCGTTGATTTTATCAATTCCTTTGTATTTGCAGAAATCATCAGTAAGCCAAAATACCTTCTTTTTACCTTCCCATTCTGCATTTTCAACACACAAGGATTTTGCACTTCGTGGATGTATCTTTTCGCCTGTGTGTATATCCATATAGACGGAGGTTTTAAAACTGCCTATATATTTGAAATTTGATGCTTGATACACATAACCGCACTTTCCCATAATTCCATCGGCAAGCGTATATAAAAACTTAATATTTGTGTTTTTTTTGCACCATCTAACAAGAGTGGAAAGAGCAATGCTTCCAAAGTTGCCGTTGTTTAGTTGTGGCAAAAAACACATTTTTCCTATTTCTAAATAATCGGTAGTAATAAAATTTTCGTTTGGAAACATTTTTTTTATTGTTTGGAGTGGTTGTGTTCCCCATCCAAGTGTAACCACTCCACATAAAATATTTCATTAAATATTCCTAAATAGTATTTTGTTAAACGGGGCATTATTTGCGAGTAATGATATGTTTGTACAAAGTGAGTTGCAATCTTTTTGTCAATTTCTCTTATGTAAATACTTGTTTTGTACATCGAACATTTCATTCCTTAACATCCTCCAACAAAATCTCTATCGCATTACATAACGTTTCGTGATGTTTTCGCCAATCGTTCCAAGTATCTAAAACTTTTTCAAGGTATTCAATAGCTTCTTGTTTAGTCATTTTCAAGATACCTCCTTTTAATATTTAATAAAACCGTCGCCGTAAATTTTATTAAGTTCGTCAAATACGTGTTTCATACCCAAGCCTTCTTTACTTGGTTGCCATACGCCATCAACATATTCACCACCGCCAATGCAATATTCATACTGACGAGGATGGGTTTCTTTTAACATTTGAAAGCGGGAAGGTTCTTTTTCCAAATGACATCCGAACGCACAAAATATACATCCCGTTCTATCGCCCCCTGTTGTAATGAGTTTATCAGCGCCACCATTATCAACACCAAAGTCCTCAATTCGCATTTGTTCCGGTTCCGCTTCATAGATTACTTCACCATATACTGGAGCAACAGGCTGCATATTCATTTTTTCAATATCTTCTTCAGACATTCCCATTTCGCGAAAACCTTCTTTTCTGCGTTCTATCATTTTTTCGCCATACAACTTTATATATAGCAGCACATCCTGTTCGGTCCAGAATGACATTGGCTGTGATGTAGGACGTTTCTTTTTAAAAGCGTTACACCCATATCGAACCCAAATTTGACGTCTTAATTGTGATTCGGATGCCATAGTTCCTATTATTGGTTTCTTTTTTGTTTGCTTTTCGTATTGTTTTATAGGCTTTTTTTTCATAACATCACAGCACTTATGGCTGCATTTAAACGGTGCGTCAATTAAATATTTCCATTTTACTATGTTAATAGAGTTCGTTTTTCCGTTTTTGCTGACATAATTTCCTTGAAACTGCCTTTCGGCATATGAATTAAAATTTCCGTTTTTTCTGGCTGATGTTAAATCGTGTAGTTTTTGTGAAACCTCTTTGCTTATAATCGGATAACCATACTTTTTAATTACTTCATCAAATCTCATTTTAGGGCGTAATATGGTAACGTTTGGAAATGTTTTAACAAACTGTTGTATTTCGGGATATTCAAGGCCCGTATTAACAAACACCGCTTCAATATCGGTGTAAATATCGCGTACAATATCAAGCAATACGGTGCTATCCTTACCACCACTAAAAGATACATAAACATTATCTGAACCATATTCGTGAACCCATTGCCTAATACGTGTTTGCGTCATACGTATTTTTACATCTAATGGGAGGCTTTGTAACATTTGTAATTCTTCTTTCGATCTGCTCATTTATTTTCTTCCTTTCATAATGAAATAGGCCCATCCGCTTGGATTTTTATATCCTCTTTTTTTAGCAAGATCGTATAACTCCTGATACGATTTGCACTTGCCTTGTTCCCGACGGGCATCCTTCTTTTGCTGTTCTTGTTCTTCTCTTTCAATAGCCTCTATACGCTTTAATTCAACGTCTTTTACGGCTTTTAACTCTCTGCCTTTAACTTTATACTCATAGCCACAGTACGGGCATTTTTGAGCCGTTTTAAAGCATCTAAAACAGTTTTCGCATTGTCTTATTGATAAAGTGCCATCTTCATTAAATTGCTTGCGCTTTTCTATATTTTGTGTTAAACTCCAATTGTGCGTATCGGTAGGGAGGCCGTGTTTTTGACAATTATTGACGTAATCTATAATCACGGCTTTCTTACCTTTCACCGGAGTAAGCACCCTACAAGCCTGTTGTATAAATAACGGTAGGCTCATAGTAGGTCTTAAAAGTAATGCCACGCTTGCGTTTGGCAACGTCACGCCTTCAGAAATAAGATTACAATTACAAAGTATTTGTACTTTTCCGGTTCTGAACATATCCATTTTTTCGTTGCGTTCTTTTTGCGACATTGAACCGTCAATGCTTATGGCAGGAATGCCGTTTTTATTAAAAATATCCGCAGTTTTGTTACTGTGTTTAATTGATGTGCAATAAGCTATGGCTTGTCTGCCTTCACTAAGTTCGTTGTAATATCTGAGCACATCACCATATATGGCATTTTGACACATAATTTCGGTCAATTGTCCATTGTTGTATTCGCCTGCCACCATCTGAACACTGTCGGTGTTGATATTAAGATCGGGGGCATAATAGTCATACTCACTTATAGCGCCTTTTTGTATAAGCTCATTAGCCGTTATTCCATTTATTAACGTATCGGCTAGTGTTAGAGGCTTACCGTCCAAACGAGCAGGTGTTGCGGTAAATAAAACTCTGCGACAATTGTAATATTGGCATACCTTTTTATATGATGCAGCCTCCGATAAATGGGCTTCGTCAATTATGATTAAATCAACATCGGTGGGGTTATATCGACCTAAACGACTTGCTTCGGTAAACACCGATTCAACTCTCACTTTGTCCGTGAGTACACCTAAACTTCTTAATAAATCTTTGTGCTGATTTATAAGTGTGTGACGATGAGCCAATACAAGCACGTTACCTTTAGCACCTTGTATCATTCGGGCCATAATGAAAGATTTTCCGGAACGGCAAGGAAGTACACAACATACTCCCTTGCTTCCGTTACGAAATGCCTCCGTTGCATCGTTAAAAACAGATTGCTGATAATCTCTTAACTCCACGGTAAATCATCCGCATCCGTTACAGG
The DNA here is from genome assembly GCA_045655905.1 of Acutalibacteraceae bacterium. GTDB lineage: Bacteria > Bacillota > Clostridia > Oscillospirales > Acutalibacteraceae > UBA737. The sequence continues at coordinate 13,594 of JAZOQF010000026.1, forward strand.
TGTTACCGAACCTGAACCCGTTAAAGAGGCCTTGCTCGGTGGCTCTTGCCAAGCAGGAAGTTTATCCTGTCTGTCTTTATTGATAAAGTAAGCAACTTTAGGTGATATTTCACCGTTATATGTATCGTGTTTAACCTTACCAGCACCAACCTTACCTGCCCAAGAATTAAGGTTGAAATCACCTTGCGGAATACCGAAACTGTTCCAAAGTTCACCTAACTTCTGGTTGGTGAGTTTTTGATTTTCTGGCATAAAGACTATAAAGTGCCAGATTGTCGCATTATGTCCGGAAACATCAAGCACTAACTTAATCATCTGCTTACCTGAATTGCTTGTCTGTTCTTCTGCTGATGCAATTCTCATACGGTGATCGCCTGTCGGAATAGGCTTAAAACTCTGCTCCTCGTAATCGTTTGCGTTAAAATTCCAATTGATACTCATTTTCTTTTACCTCCACATATTGCTATAAAAATAATTATTAATAATTCAAGTCCTAATATAAAAAACGCGCCCTGCCAAAATTCTGCCATTTTACTTACCTCCTGAAAAAATATCTTCAGGCATACAAGACTTCCTACAGAATATTTGGTCTTTTGCATAAAGTGTTTGTCTACCTTCAGTAACGTAATACCAAGCCTTTTTACCATCCTTTTCGGCTGTATTAACATAAGCAACCACTTGTGTTAAGCCTAAAAAATTATCAAGGATTTTATTGGGTAATTTAGGCTGTGTTCTTACTGTTTTTGTACCATCGGGCAACATAATTTCTTGCAAGTCCGTCCAAGCCGTGAAAATCACATTACAATCAACCTGTGCAGCTTTTCTTGCCAAACGTTTAAGTTCCTGATATACCAATTGGTACGCTTGGCGCATATCCTTGATTCTTCCACTTGCATCGTACTCAAGGATTGCAAGGTCGAATATATCACTTACATTGTCAACAATAATGTTGTCAAATAACTTACTATCAACCGCCTTATCAAACTGTTTTATAAAGCAACTCTGGTCTTTTCCTAAATTGTCTTTATCAAGCCAATGTTCGATAATTTCAACAGTTAAGTTCTCGCGTTTAAACTCCGCGTTATTTAACACAATATAGCTATTGTCAGAACAAAGTAATAAGTTCTTTTTCCTCCTTTCTGCTTTGACTAACGTTGAGTTCACGGTCTTTCCACCGCCTGATGGTGCATACACTAATGCGTTCATATTTATCCTCCTTATATTTATCTCGATTAAATCGAAATTTAATTTTAAAAAAAATTGTTATTTGTTTGGCAACCCTAAAAAGTTACTATCTGTAGGTTCTGTAATAATTACTGTTTCAGTACAATAATCGCAATTATAATCCTCGCATCGTTCTGGTTCAATCTCACCATTTTTAATTGCCTGATAGCGTGGAGCATTTTTTATTACATTTTCAAGCGCTTCATCAAGATCATATTGCTTAATTTCTGCAACGGCTAAATGAGCAGGCTTTTCTTTTGTTCCAATATCAAGATAAAAAGGTAATCTTTTTCCCGTATTCTGATACACAATCTCTTGATATACAGCACCTTGTATGTCATATCCCCAATACTTGACCATAGGCTCAAACATATTAGGTGAGCGTAAGCTTGCCATATATTTAAGGTCAACAATCATTTTATCAGGGTGGTATGAATCCATTTTTATTTTAAATGGCACTCCCGCTATTTCACCGGTCATAATCTTTTGCTGTTTGCCTGATAAGTGTTGCATCATTAAAGGTTGCTTTTTTATTCGTTCAACCGTTTCCAATGCTTGTGTTATGTCGGCATACAATTTATTTTCATCGGTAAAAATTTTAAAAGAATAATCATTTAACAATGCAGTAAGTTCTTCATCAGTACATTTGTTTAGTTTGCTGCTTTTTTGAAATATATCTGTACGATGCTCAACAATAAAATTTGTTTGTGATTTTGTTGTACCCGTAAGCATTTCGTCTACAAACGAACCTAAAAACAAGGCTGACGTTTTAGGCTTTTCATATTCGCCCTTGATTTGTGCCATTGCACACGCTTCACACTTATTAAATTCCTTGAATTGCGAAACAGACATATAACTTTGATTGGCTTTTTGGCTATAATAATTATTCGTAGTCAATTTCATCTCTTAACATCTCCCAAGGTTCTTTGATCTCGGCGCAGTTCTCACAACCGATTACATCTCCGTCATTACTGACATATACGGCTTCAAATACCTCTTGACCGCATATAGGGCAGATATAATGTTCTTCCGGTTTGCAAGTCATACAACCATCACATTCTTTGTCATTATTTTTGATGCAAATATATCCCAATCCCTGCACCTCCTATAAACATTATTACACCAATGAGCATTTGAATCATTGTTTGGGCAAGACTTATTGTTCCAGCTTGACCTGCCCCGGCACTACCTATAAAAAATAAAAATCCCACAGGTGCGATAATATTAGCCAGCGTTTTCATTTGTAGGCCTCCTTTCTAACGTATATTCAATTATTACGTTCTCTTTTTCTTCAATAATTCGCATTAAAGTTTTGAAAAACAAATCAATGTTCGGTTGATTCATATGTTTTTTCTCCTTCCTCTCGATTAAATCGAGATGTCAAGGTAAAAAATTTATATCATTAAATGATACATTAAAACCTCTTGAATTAAAAAATTCAAGTAATTTTGCTACGTGGCGTAATTTCGGCGCATATTCGCCATTTTCCCACTTATATATGGAATCTTCAGATACGCCAACGTATTTCGCTTCTTCTTTTACACTCGCGTTTACATTTACCCTACAGGCTTTTAACGTCAATTTCATATTTCTTGCACCTCCTTTATACATATATTATCTCGATTTCCTCGAAATGTCAATAGTTTTTTTAAAAATATTTTTTAATTTTCTTAAAATTCGCATAAAAACTACTTATTTTTTTTGTAGTTTATCTGTAAATGCTTGACATTATTTCGATTTTATCCTATTATATATAAAAAGGAGATGAATTAAATGGCTCTTGTTGAGAATAAAACAGTTTTTGCCAGTAATTTAAGACATTACATTCAACTTAATAACGTTCTAAAAATAGAAGTTGCACGCGCTGCAAGGGTAAGTAGTGGTACGATAAGTGATTGGTTGAGTGAACGCAGTTATCCCCGTATGGATAAAATACAGCGCCTTGCAGAATTTTTCCATATCGAAAAATCCGATTTAATCGAGGAACATTCTTTGGAAAATCAATACCACATTAGCAGATCGGCTACAAATCTTTTTAATGAGTTGATGGAAGATTCTGAAGCGCTATCAATATATCAGGATATAAAAAAATTATCCCCGGAAAATAGGGATATTGTAAAAGCGCTTATTAAAAATTTAGGAGGGAAGTAATTTGAAAGAAGTAAAAAGTGCCGCCGGTTATATTAGAGTTTCTACTATTGAGCAATCTCTAAAAAATACGTCTATCGAAACTCAAATTGCAGAGATAAAAAACTATGCCAAGCTGCACAATATGAAATTAGTGGATATATATATTGATAGAGGCATTACTGCCCGTAAAAGTCTTGAAAAGCGTGTTGATTTTATGCGTATGATGAAAGATGTTGAATCTGGCAAAATCAACCATATAATTGTATTACGTTTGGATAGATTCTTCCGTAACGTGTACGATTACCACAAAATGATGAATGAATATCTTGAACCCAATAATTGCGATTGGTCTGCTGTTAAGGAAAGTTATACAACAGAAACAACAAACGGCAGGCTTATGATAAATTTAAGGCTATCTATCGCAGAGCAAGAGTGTGATACAGATAGTGATAGAATAAAAGATGTTTTAAACCATAGAGCAAGCCAAGGATATGCCGTTACAGGCGCTATGCCGTATGGTTTAACGATTGTAGATCATAGAGTTGTTCCGGATGAAGAAAAACGCCACATAGTAAAAGATATGTTCGACCAAATGGAATTGTGTAGTTCAGTTAGAAAAACCAATATGATTATTAACAACAAACACGGAATCAATATGTCATATAGCACTATGTTAAGGATATTAAAAAATCCACTTTATTGTGGTGAGTTTCGTGGTATGTTAGATTACTGTGTTCCGACAGTTCCAAGAGAACAATTTTTAAATGTACAACGCCTTATAAAAATGAATGTAAAAGTGCGAAAGAATAAACATACCTATGTTTTTACGGGATTATTAAGATGCGCTCATTGTGGCAATAAAATGACCGGAAATAGAAGTACATCTAATGGTGGTGATTATAAATATTATCGTTGCAACAAAGCAAAGCAAAACAAGATGTGCGACAATCAATTAACCATAAACCAAACTAAAATTGAGGAATATCTTTTAGAAAATGTTGAACGCTTGTTAGCCGACTATATATATAATGTAGAGATAAAAGAAAAAGAAGTTGTGCCAAAGATAAAAAGTAATAAAAAAGCAATAGAAAAAAAATTGCAAAGATTGAATGATTTGTACGTTGATGGTTTTATTGATATGGATAAATATAAGATTGATTACGAAAACTTAAAAGCGCAAATTAACGATATTCCACAAGAAGAAAAGAAAGACCTTACTGCATTAAAGACCTTCTTACAAAGTGATTTTAGGACTATTTATTCAACACTTAACGATACCGAAAAACTTACTTTGTGGAGAAGTGTAATTAAGGAAATTAGGGTGTCAGGCAATCAAATAGTAGAGGTTGTTTTTTTATAACCTTTTTTGTACTAACTCACCAACACCTGTTGGAGTTGAACGATTAGTACAAAGAACAAAAACACCGGGGAAAAGTCCTCGGTGTTTTTATTATACTACTTTTTGATACAATAGTTAAGAGAAATCCATCCTGCTCCGGACTTTAATTTGCCCCAAGTGCCGTTTTCTTCAACGATGGTGTATGAACCTTTATCTCTAATAACACCTACTATAGCATAATTTGTACCGGGGCCTTTGCGGATATTTAATGCGTCTGCGGTTACCCTGACTATATAAGATTTAAACTCTGCCTTTGCTGTTGTGGCTGTTGTTTTAGAAAGATATTTTACATTGACGGGACTGTTAATTGAATTTGTACCGTCCTCACTCCTGTCAATAACGGCTCTATCACCTTTTACAGATTTTACTATCCATCTTTTCTTTCTAACCCAAGCAGGTATTGCCTTGCCGTTATAGTATGTTGCACCTTCAACGATAGAAACAACATCGTTTTCGGTTATTTCTGTGGACGTTGCAGGCTCAACGGGGGTGATGTTCATTTCTGCCTTAATCATATTAAGGAAGCGTTCCCATCCCATTTCAAGAGTTCTGTGCGGACAATTTTTATTACTAAAGTCCTGATGCTTTTTAACACGGTCAATGCCCCAGCCTTTTTCTTTGAGTTTAAAGGCAATGAATTGTACCGCCTTTTTTTCAGCTTCGATAAATCTTTCACCGCCTGATTTTGAATAGCAGATTTCTATTGCAATGCCTGTTCTGTTGCCGTTGCCGTTTCCACCATCACCAGCGTGCCAAGCGTTGCGATCTTCGGGAATACCCTGAACGATTTTTTTATCATCAATAGCATAATGGAAAGAAACCTGATTACTGTTCCTAATCATATATGCTATCTCGTTTTCTGCGGGAGCATCATTGGCGGTATTATGTACCACAATAAATTCAGCGGCCATATTATAAGGACACTTTATATTATATTTATCGGGAGAAACTAAATTTTTGATAATTTCCATTAGCACTACCTCTTTTCAATAAACTGTTTAAATGCTTGGTGCATACCTGTTGATGCAAGACCTGAAGCCAAGCCTCCAAAGAGAATTTCAGGTGTAAATGAAAAACCATTCAGCCACACATTGAGAATTACACCAAGTACCGCCATTATAAGCGGGATAAATTTGTTTATCTTATCTATGGGGATAAGGTTTTTAATTACATAACCTACACACAGACAGATACCCATTACAATGAGAATAAGATATTCGTTAATAAAATCCATATTCATACCTCCATTTATTTAACGCATAAAGCGTTATGGTTCAACCTTCCACTTTGTTACCTCATCGTGAATTTTATCAATAAATGAGTTGCCCTTTAAAGCCTTATATGCCTTATACATCAGCATAAAATTTTCATACTCATATTGGCGAAGCGTGTTATCGTCTTGATGCTTATAATAGGTGTGGAGCATATCTGAACGCAACTGACATTGCTGTCCTGCTACAAGCCTTTTAATCCAGACCCAAAAAGCACATATAACACCAAGAACAATGCTTGCTGCACTAATAATTTCAGCAATTATCAGGATGTGATTCATCAGCTTTGCTCCTTTCTACCATTATTTTTTCATATTCTTCAAGAGGTATCGTATACCACTCGTCACCGTTAGAACCGCTTGCAAGGTGTATCTTCTTGCCGAAATCTGCGCCGTTGGTATAGATATATCCTTCGGGTGCTACTTTAATCACGTTTCAATCACCGTCCATCCTTTATCATTTGCTATCTCTTTAAGAGATTTTGTCGCAAGGCTTATAATATCCGTTTCCGCATTTCCAGAAAAGGGGTTATAAGCACAGATATTTTCACCGTCCTGATATATGATATATTGTTGTGTTCCACCGCCCGACACGTAATTACGCCCTGTTATTAAAAAGCCCGTGTATTCCTTGCCGTCAAACCATATTCTTTCAGCAACGGCTTCTACAACAGCCTTATTGCTTGACGGGTCTGTTTCTGCACCTGTTATCCATCCGGGATAAACTGCATCGTACCAACTTATTTTATATGTCTGTCCTTCGACAAGGTTGCCCTTTGCTATTACTCCATTTACAACGCTCTGTTCGTTGGCAATCTCGGTAAACGCTTCAAGTTTTGCAACACTATCTGAATGAAATGTTATTGAGCGTGTTTCAGAAGTACCTGCGAAGTCTTTTAAGCAACCCACTATATTTTTCAATGTATCATCTGTTAATAGAGGTGAATTGCTGAAAGAAAGTCCGTTCTGTCCGATAACCCCTTCAAAAGTTACTTCTTCAAGTTCTCTACAACCTTGAAAAACATTTTCGTATTGAGTTTGCTCGTCAACACGCAAAATAGCAATTCTTTTTATCGCACTCCACGAAAATGTGTTGTATAGCCCAATATCAGGCTGTATTCCTATATCTTCAACCTCTTCAAGTGAAGAACAATTTGCAAAAGTCCAATACAGTCCATAAGAATAATGAGTTCCTCTTTTTTTCTTTGAGAAATCAAAATAAGCAGCTTCTACTTTTTTTAACTTTTTTGCATAGCTGAATGTTTGAGATAATGACAATATATTTGTGGGTGCAACCTTGTAAGGCGGTCTTATATATTCAAACCCTGTTTCATAAAAAGCCTTATTCAAATCGTCTTTTGTGCCGTAATTAAAAATATAGCCCCACATTTCGCGCTCGCTTTGTGTTTGCCCTGCTTCGTGTACCGCGTCAATCTTTTCAGGAAGTTCACCTGATTTAATCAAATCCGTTGTTTCGGTTTTTTCACGGATTTTATCGCAAGCACCTTTGTAATCATCCATTGGCATTATTGCATTTTTACTCATTGTGCCACCTCGCTTACATCGGTAAACATTTCGTTTTTAATAATTTCAGCAATCTCGTTTATCTGATCTTCTTCAATTATATATTCAATCGCGCCTTCGTTAATCATTGTATCTAACTGATTGATTAAGTCTGTCAGCACATCGGTATTTTCGTCATCAGAAATATCCTCATCCGAACAAGCAGCTTCATTTACGTTTATTGAAAAATCTGTTGTAGTTAATCTACCGTCTGCGGTCATAATTGATATGTCGCAATTAACTATACCTTGTAATTCAAGCATCCACCCCGTTAAAGGTGCTGTAACCGTACCATCATTTTCTACAACAGCTTCAAATCTTTTGCTTAAACCATCGGGTCTTTCAGCATTTATTGTTGCCGTTAATGTGGAATCAATATTTATTTTTTCGCCATTATTTACAAAAGTTACCTTTAAAAAACGTGAGCCATAGTCGTTCTGCTTGGCTACAATAGCCTGAAATAAATTCGGCTTTGCGACTTCAAGATTTATTTCTTGTATAATTTTTGCCATAAAAATCACCCCTTATTTCCATTTGCCGATAACTGTAAATTCATATCTAACTTGGGCCTCGGTCATCGTTGTTGGACGCAAAAATCCATATTGACCAGTTTGAGTGGTAGTATTCATTCCTATGCCTCCACCTTCGGGATATGCCCAAGCAGAAACACTATCTCCGCGACAGAACACAGTTTCTTGTGGTCTGCTTGTAAAAGTGAACGGGTAGTTAATGCGAGGACAAAGGTTGTTGCTATAATATAGCGATCCCCAAGCTGCCGTACACGGACTTGTCATTGTATAAATGCCCCAACACTCCGCAATGCCACTATTCCACTTTCTATAAGTCCATATACCTGATGTGCCTTGGTCGACAACGTAGTCGGTACAAATTTCGGAATTGAGAACCTGCTTCCAATTGCTAATGTTCCAACTGCCACCCTCTTTACGAATAAATTGAACCCAACTGTTACCATCTATATTAGTTATTTCACGAATCAGATACATCCACATTGCTGTGTATGCGTCTGTAACAACATCCAAACAGTTGTACACACACATTTTGAATGCAATCTTACTGGGACAATTTATTAGTGTTGCGGCACCATTATTTGATGAACACAAATAGTTGCCAGGTATCAAAAATTTTTCATCGCCCAGATTTGAATTATTTTCAATAAAGGTTCCCGTTCCTCCTAAAAGAGTTGGAACTGAATGGTTTTTTATCTTCCACGCAACCTCTAACGTGTTGGGCATTTCAGCAACCTTTCCCATAGCAATCCCTGTGCCATCTTTGTAAAAGTCCATTGTTACGGCTACAGTAGGCAATACAGTTTCTTTAGAAACACTTGTGTAAGCATCAGTTAATGTCAACTTTCCTACAAGCGTTGTGTCCGTTGGTACATTAGTAAACGTTTCTGTTGTATCAAACGTGTACTCGTTTGGTTTTGCGAATCCAATTAGTTGAGTACCTAATGAAATTGCAACTTCGTTTGCGTTTCTATTATTTACAGGAGCAAAGCTACCCTTTACAGTTGCAATAACAGTAGTTCCGTCTGCTTGCCGTTCAAGTGAAAATTCCGTTATAGTCGGTATGTTGTAAGGATATACTGTAAGTGTGTATGGGGATAAAGTAAGAGTTTTTCCTCTTGTATCAGTAATGGTTACAGATATAGTCTGATTTCCGGACGAAAGTGGTGAGGTTGTAAATTTGCTTCCGCTATATGTTTTGTTATCAACCGTTGCTGATATATTTTTTATCTCCGCACCGTGCTGCGTCGTGGCGGAAACATTAACTGTTGCTGTGGATTCCCCTTGAACATAAAAAGACCTTAATAGGTTGTTTCCTGTTACGGTTAAGCTTCCGGTCAAATCGTAGGGTGGAACACCAACCTCAACATTATAGTAATAATCATCACCAATTTGTGTTGAACCGTTAAAGGTTCGTACACATATTTGCATATTACCTTTTGTAGAATTTGGAAATTGTTTAGCCGTTTCAAGTGCTATAGTAAATTCAGCACTTGTGCCATAACCTTTACCAAGATCATACCAATCACTATTACCAACTTTGTACCATAATTGATGTGTAAAATTGTCAGCCGCACGCTTAATAGTTACAATTGTTTTGCCACCTATGAGAGAGCCACTTACACCTGATACAGTTGATGCTCTTGCTATGGTCGGTAAATCCCACGCTCCGCTACCGGTGGAGTTGTAGCTTCCATAACTATAGAATGCACCACCACAAGAGGCGCTAAATGAACCTTTACCATTATTTGAGTGCTTAATAACTGTTGTGCCGCTGAAAGCAACCGTACCGTTATATGTGGCAACTTTAGTTGCATTTGTTTGAGTAACGCCATTTACAGTTACATATTTTTCTTGAACATAAGTCCAGTATGCTGAATTGGTGGCACCGTCACCTTTAACAGACCACGAAATCGTTGAGGTGTTGTCAACGATGCTTTGACTTGTTAAAGACCAGGAAAACACGTAATGGTCCGTATAGCCGGGGTCAGAATATCCATAAGTTCTAAATGAACCGCTTCTTACTTCTGCCATAAAAACACCTCCTTATGTTAATTTGGTAAATGTTAAATTACCGGATTTGCGGGGAATAAAGCCAAAACTCTGAAACCTTATTTTACCTTCGGTTAAATTCTCAATTTCAAAACTGTTGTCGCTGAAATATGCAATTCTTTTGTCACCGCTATAAAAGGCAAGTTGATATTTTTTTTCTCCATTGTCATCAGCGGCAATGTTACCAAGCCTCAAACTCATAGGATTGTCAGCATTACCAAAGTGCATTACCCCGTCTTTAATGTGGATATAATCACCAAAGGCTTCATCACCTATGCGTATATATTCTGCACTTAATAACCCTGTTGTAATAAAACTTGCATTGATTTGTCCGTCCGCAGTTATAGCTGTTGCATATGAGCCTTCTTTATAAGCATTTCCTGCTTCCCTATGTGCGTATCCCAACCCTTCTTTATTCCAACGCCATACCTTTGTTGCGGTTTTAATATCAGGGTCATCCGATTCTAAAATCGGCAAATCAGATATAACAATCTCGTCAGGTGAACCATCCCCATTTGTGTCAAGTAATTTTACATAGCCACCTTTATTACCCGTAATAGCATTGGTAGCATCTAAAATAGCCTGTTGCAATGTGGAATAAACACGCTCGATCTTCTTGCCAACTGATTCAAATTGAGTTGAAAATTCGCTTGTTGTTGTGCTTGTGCCTTTACAATCAATAGTAGCGTTACAACCACCACCTATTTTTATTGTTTGGCTCATTATAAGCGCATTATGAGGTATGCTATCCTTGTCTATAACTTGTACTATATCCCCTGCTTGAATAGCGGGATTTCCACGCCATTTGACTTGACAAGGGGTGTATATTAAGTTGTGTATTTCATTATATATACCATCAGCCATTTCTTCTGTGATATATGGATTTTCAAAGTTTATATTAGTTCCATTTGCACCGGCACCTCTTACAATGGGATTGTCCTGTGTTCCGGTTGAAAGGGATGTTATCATAAGTGGCTTATCGGTGGTACGCTTAAAACCACTCATATATTGCATATTTCTGTCAATCGTATACGCAATATTTGCGTATTTTGTGATTTCAAGCACGCCATTCCTATCAAACCTTGCAAAGCCACCAACACAACCGGCAAGATAACCGATTGCTTGTTGGAATGTAATGTCAAGATACGGAAAGATGAGCGAATAATCGGGCATTGTAACACTTTTTAGGGTGATTCCACATTGAGCATACAACTGTTCTTTTAAATCGTCATATACAGCTTGTAATGTTGTATTTTCAGAAACCGTTGCATTGTATTTGCCCGTCATTTTGCATAAACCATCATATGCGGTTAATTTTAAGTTTTTAAAGTCATTTGATGTTTCTGCATTAGCACCATAAAACCTACCTAACGGAATCCACTCATAGGTTGTAGGTCTGTCATTCATAAGTAAACCTGCATAAGCGTTAAATGCTATGCCGTTATAATCAATATTCGTAGGTGGGTTTATAAGATTTATGGTTACTTTATTAGAACAGGCACAACCCATAGTAAGACTTTCTGCTGAATTTACGATTTCATCCAACGTAATATCTTGTATAGTTGTGCCTGTAAGTTCGGCAGATGAATCAAGTGTAATTTTTACAGCAAATTTTCTGTTGTCTGCTATTATTTTTTCTAAATAATTTGCGTTTTTAAAATCTGTATACACTTGATACACCTACCTTTCTATGAAGTTTGCGGAAAGACCTTCCCACAAAAATTTTTGTTTTTCGTTATTCCACACATACATAGGCGTTGAACGGTCACCTACGTAAAATTCACCTTCCCTGTATGTGCCATCGTGTGCATCAGGATAACGCATTGTAAAAAACACATTATCCATTGCTTGTAGTAATATAGCCATATCAACCGGTTCCATAGGTGGCCACGTACAGTTAAGTTTTCGCTTAACTGCAACGCGGTCACGAAACATTAAACCTTCTTGATTTCTGCCTGCTCCGTCCTCTGAATCAAGGTCATATATATCCCAAGTTAAGGTTTGGGGGTCAGCTATATCGAATTTATTTATTTGTAAAATTGCCATATTTTTTGACCTCCTTATATTAACAATGGACTTTCACCCGTTTGAATAACCCTTCCATTGTGGTACTGAATTACCTTTTCACCAACAACATCACCGTCAATTTCATTGATAATGCGTATTGTCTGCGAGCCACCCCTATTAGTAGAGTTAGCAGCCATCATAGCACGATACACACCGCTTTCAATACCGGATATAATCTGATCGTTATTTGCAACGGCTGTTTTTCTGCCGATAGAACCAACTAATTCCGGACCCGCTTCACGGGCAATAAACATTTGACCTTCGTTGACAATGCCACCTTCAGCAAGGCGGGGAATGCTTAACAATTCAAGTTTTGTAATTTCAACGCCCGGAATGAGGTTGATAGCAGAAACTGCACCGTTAATCATTCTTATGAAAAGATTAACAGTTCCCTCGATAGCGGCCAAGATGCCGTTAATTACTATCTTAAATAGACCGGAAATAAACTCAACAACAAATGTTCCAATTGACTTGAATATTTTTACTGCTTGTTCGTAAATCCAAACCACCCCATCAACAATCGGTTTGATGACAAATTCGTATGCCTTTTTGCCAAGAAATACAAAAAAGTCAACTATCGGTTTTATTGCTTTGTCATAAATCATTATTGCAAAATCCACAACAAAATCAACAATCGGTTTGATAATATAGGTGTATGCAGCTTTTCCAAGTGCGACGAAAATCTCAATTATTTTTAGAAAAATCTCCCAAACCTTTGAGAAAATCGCTCCAACCGCCTTCATAATACCATCGACAATCTCTGTAACTTTTTGGTCAATTAAAGCAATTATTGAAACTACTGCGTCAACTAATGGGGTAAAAAAGTTAATGATTGGCTGAATAACATTGGAATAGAACCACATCGCTACACCAACAAAAAAATCTCCAACCGGTGCAAAAAATGCACAGATTTCATCCCATTTTTGGTAAATCAAAATGCCTATATCGGTTAATGCACCTACAATCAATCCAATCAACGCGCCGATACCTGCACCAATGGGACCACCAAGCATACCAATTATTGCACCGATACCAGCACCTGCGGCGGTTGCACCGGCAGGGATAAGAACACCACTAAGCCAATTGATTCCACTCATAATGGCATCGTATATGCCCGTAATGAACATTGGAATGCCAGCAATTATTCCTCCAATGCCAGCTCCAAGTGCAGCACCCAAAGCACCCGTTGTAGCAACGCCTAAATTTTTTCCCAAATTAGCAAGAGCAAATACAAGTTTTGTGCTACCGACCTTGCCAAGCCAAGTTACGATTGCAGTACCTAATGCGGTTGCTCCACCTGTACCAAGCAATGCGCCGCCAACAATTTCACCAAAGTTAAATTTGGAAAGTCCGTTTTTTATTGCATCTTTTATTCCTTTGAACTCAATGGTAAAGCCTGTTATTGCAAGAGTTGCACCGATAACGATAGTAGCCGCTGTTAAGCCACCCATCAATCCTTTTGCTACCAATAAACCGGTAATCAATTTAGAAACGTTAAAGGCAGCAAGACCAGCAGCAATTACAGGAAGATAACCTAATATATCTTTTAATTTTTGCTTTATCTCATCAACCTTACTTGTGTCAAGTCCTTTGAGGAAGTCGTATTCAAGCGGTTTCATACCGTTTAAAGAACCACCTGCACCACCGCTACCCGACCCACTATCGGTATCAGGGTTATTTATGATATTAAGTTCATCAAAACCCATTAACTGTTTTTTGATTTTCTTCAATGAACCCGAAACCCCGTCAAGAGAATCTTCAGCATCTTCAAACTCCGATGACATATCCCCCCCAAGACCGGAATAATCAATTTTAGGTAACTCAAAACCAAAGAAGTTTGCTAATGCATTTGCGGCATCTGTAATAATTTCAACCATAGCTTGTACATATGGTATAAATTTAGCAACCAACACACTTATTACATTACCCAATGCACGTTTCATTTGCGTAAGTTGTGCGCTTAATATTCTTAATGCGTTTGCAGGGGTTACTATGGTTCGTGCCATATCGCCCTGAATAATTATGGATTTTTCCATAATGTAGTTATATCTCAACAAAGACTTTTCAGCCTGTGTCATAGACCTAACTTTTGTATCAATACCTTTTGCAAGCGCATATTCTTGCAATGATGCAACGGTGGTATCAATACCAAATTCACGCAATCCCTTTACCTGACCTGACATCGCAGACGATAATTTATCAAATGCTGTTTCAACGTCAGTATTAAAGAATGATGCCATATCATAAGACAACTGTGTAAGGTTTTGTGACATTACATTCGCTTCTTTACTTGCAACACCAAAACCGCTTGTAAGTTGCTTAAACGTACCCTGATATTGCATCCATTCCGCAATATCAATACCCATAAGGTTTTGAACACTTTCAGCGTATTTGCGTGCTTCTTCAGCACCATCACCCATAGTTACATTGAACAGGTTCAAGGTTTCGATATAGTCATTACTTTCCTTAAACCAACTACCCATAGTTCGTGCTGCTGATTGAAAAACACCCAACAATGTTCGCCATTTTGATATTTGCTGTGCAAGATTATCAGTAAATGATTTTGTTGATTTGCTTGATTTTTTTACGGCGTTATTGTGTTTTTGTGTTGCCGTTGTAGTTTTATTGATAGCGTTAGTAGTTTGGTTAAAAGAATTAGAAATGGTAATATTTGAAACCGTACTACCATTAAGCGTATCTTTGAGTTTTTCTAACTTCTTAATAAGGGAAGTTAAAGCTCTTGTCGCATTTTTGCTATCTGCGGCTATTTGTATATTCAATTCATCAATAGTTAGAGCCATAGTAACCCTCCCAATTATTTTTTGGCTCTGGCTCTATGGCTCTGGCTCTGATTTATACGAACAAAGTTTTCCATCCAAGCAGCGGCTTTTTGTTGTTCGATCTCAACCTCTTTAGCCTTCTCTGCTTCGGTTTTTTCTTTATTATTAAATTCATAAGGTTTTTTTGCGTAGTCTTTTGCGGGAGGTTTGTTTTTGCCCATTCCACGTAAAGCATTATGTAACGCAGTAGATACGGCATCGTATATGTATAAACCTTGTAACCACGCATTATTATTTATTTCCTCTTGCTTTATTTGATATGCCTTGCGGTAATATCGGGCGAGTGACGAATCACCCTCCCAATACTCCGCATAGGACATACCGATGGCTAGATAAAACGGGAAACATTCTTCAAATACTTGCGTATGTGTTTTTACAGGCGTGGGATTTAGAAGTTCGCCTCCCACGCTATCGCGTTTCCCCCGTCAATGTTTTCGTCATCCATAAGTGTTTCAAAAGGTTCGTGATACATTTCCGCAAGTTTTTCAATTAACGCATTTTTATTAGTGAATAAATTGAACATTTCATCAATTTGCTTCTGTTTCACGTCCCACTTATGGTGAGCCTTAAATGCCCCTGCAAAAAGTTGGGGCAATGTGTTCATAGGCTTTGTTGCAATATCACTTGCTACAAAACCTTCACGTTCCAACTGTTTAATGGATTCCCTAGTAAATTCAAGGGTGTATTCTTTTCCTTTGTATTCAAAATTTAACTGTTTGCCCATCGGTATATCCTCCTAAAAATTAGTCTGTTGTTTTTGTTTCCCAAGCGGGAGCGTTTGTAGGTGTAATGTAAAGATTAGTTTCTAAAACAGCATTTACACTCATTGCGGGCAATCCCATTGCTGAAGGCTGTCCGGTGAAATATACTGATTTTTCTAACTGCGGATGCTTTACTTCAAACCAAGTAGCCTTACCTGATGCTTTAGCTTCCTGATAAGCCTCGACTAATGCGCCCCAAACTGTTTCAAGTTCGGTAGTATAGTTTGCAAGGAAACTTAATGCACCGCCCAAATCTTTAAGACCTTCAATATAAGTCTTATACTCTGTTTCTGCAAGAGTTGTGGTTTCAAGAGTTTCAGGTTCGGGATTCATTTCGGGAATCTCTTTAATTTCAGGGATAATAGTAAATCCCGTTGTAGGTCTTGTACCTGCTGTTGCTTCAACGGCATAACCAAGCGTTACACCTGCTGTGGATAATGCAATACCCATATATTTTTCCTCCATTAAATTACATTGTTTTTTCTGTATCTTGACATTCTGCGGTTTATTGTTGAATCAGTATTCGGTACAATTTCACAGAATGTTCTTTCATAGCCTAATCCACACATAACGTCGGATATAACGGATGTTATTTCCTTTGTCTGTGCTTCTTTACCTGCTTCCAGGTTGCTATAAACTTCAGCCTTATAATCTTCTTGAGCCACATTTTCAAGGCTATTAAATGTGGAATATTCTGCCCTTACCGCATTATTTGTTTGCACAAATGATACGGCGGGGAACTTTGGCGGTGTAGGTGTCATTTCAGCACCGATAACGTAAATGTCATATTTATCGTGCAAGGCTTTTGACACCGCTTTAAATATCTCATTTTCCTTATCTATCAAGTGCTAAACACCTCCTTTACGATTCGCGGGAAGTTGCGTTGTAATTCAAGTGCCGTTTCGTACATAAAAGGTCTACTTTTCATACCTTCCGTAAATCTAAATCCACCATCGTCTGTTGGATATATCCAACCTACACGCCCGTCTTTTGTTGTAAATATCTTTGCGCCGGTAGCATATTGCCACGCAGCCTTTGAAAGATATTCACCATTTTTATGTGGATTTGTTTGTCCTACAACACCTGTACCAAACTCAACAAATGCTACGTGATCGCTTGTTACCCTTACAAAGCCGGTGTTAAGTGTGGGGGAATAATATCCGTCTACACCTGAAAGCAATTCACCGGAATAGTACGCGCCCATACTAACAATCTTTATTCTTGCTAATTCAGCACCTAAATCTGTTAGTCTTTGTGCTAACAACCGGGTTTTGTTTTCAACATCCTTCTGATACTCGCGTAGTTCAGTTATTGCTGCTGCAATGCTTTGTGGGTCAAGTTTTACATTTATTGTTTTCACGATACATTCACCTTCTCAATGGCATACCTGATGCAATTAAGGGTTTTACTAACCGCCTTTACGATATAATTATGCGTTTCTTCGGTGCTTCTACCGTCAATCCACAAATGACTATATTCGTCAATAGGACAGTTCATATCGTGTGTAGACATTTCACGGTCATATTTTAAATCCGTACCGAAAGCTTGTTCAGATGCTTCGCCTTTGTTTCCTGAAAGTGTCATTTTGATTTCAAAGGGTTCACCATAGGTTTTAATATCCTTTGTGTTGCCCCATTCATCAGCACCAACCGAAACATTCAAGAGTGAACACCAAATCGTCTGTTGATTACGTTTTAAATCTCTCATACAACACCCGCTTTCGGTGTTATTTCTCTCAACAAATCTTCGGAAACATTGGCGCTTGCATAACTACGGCTTATGCCGTTTTCACTATGCGCTGTTTCACCTTCAGCACCACGCTTATTGAACATTTCAACGGCTATACGGATTTGTAGGTCCTTATATCTATCCTCAATCTCTGTAGGCTGTTCGCCAAACGGAAAGCGTCTTGACAGAATGACCGCCTTTGCGCTTTCCAATATATCCTCCAGCTCCACATCATTTACGTTTTCTGTGATTCTTATTTTTAAGCGTTCAAGCTGTGTCATTCTGTCTTGCCTCCTTTAATTAGCCAGCCTTAACCATCTTAACAACCTTTGTTGCGTCAGTAAGAGCAGCAAGGTAATATTTACGGCTGAAGATAGAGTTCTGACGAGTGTTGCCATCTCTTTCCTGCTCGGTTTCAACACCGGTCTTTACAAAGAGTGTAACAGCTTCCTTTGTACCGATGATAACTGTACCTGCGGTTGCATCAGCCTTACCGTAAAGGTTGATACCAGCAACAGTACCTACATAACCATTCTTTGCGAATGCTTCAACATATTTAAGGTCATCTTTAAGAGCCTTACGAACAGCAGCCATATCGTCAGGATGAACGAAACCAAATATTGAAACACCTTCAAGATTTTCAATGCCAAGTTTAGCCTGTCCATCAACGAAAGCAGCGAAGTCAAATGCTGTAGGTGCGGTTGCGAGTGTTGCCTTTGCATATTCTGCATAAATGTCAGCATTTGCAGTATTAAAAAGGTCTGTACCTGCGTGCTTCATTCCTACGGGAACAACCATAGGATCAGCCATTGCTTCCTCGTCATAGTAATCAAATCTGTTCTGTGCAAGGAGAATTTCGTATTCCTTGGGTTCAAAGTCAACGGAAATGCTCTTTGTGTTACCAGACCCCTTTGCAAGCTTCTCTGTACCGTTTGTTGCACTATAAACGTTGATAATGCGCTTCATACCTGCCGTACCCTGAAGGCTCTTATCAATAGTGCAGAACTGTGCGAGGTCAAGATGAGAATTAAACTGATCTTCTACCTCGTTTGAAAGATAAAAATTGTCGTAAACCTTGTTAGCCATAATTAGCTACCTCCATAAATTTTTTTATATTCTTCGGGGTTCTTTTGAGAAAACTCAAGCCTCTCTATAGGTGACATTTTTCTCAATGATTCCTTTGTAACTTCCGTACCACTTGAACCCGCTGCGGGTGGAATAGGAGTGTTCTTAACGGATTCAGCAACCGCAGACTTACGCTGTGCATCAACGAATTTTGCCTGTGCCTGAATAACCGCTTTAGAATCGCCTTTGTAAAGTGCTGTCGCAACTTCAGTAGCAAGTTCTTCATCGTAACCTATTGCCACAAGTCCTTTTGCATTTTCGGCTATTGCCTTTTCTTGCTTCAACTGATCTCTCTCGGCCACAATAGCAGCATATTTTTCCGCTTCTTCTGTTGCCTTTTGTTCAGCCTCGGACATATTTGCCCTTAATTGCTTTTTATAATTCGCAGCCTCACTTGCAACTTCATCAAATCTCTTTTTGAGATTATCATATGCCGAATTATCAGGTTTCGGCGCTTCCACTTCAAGGGCCATAAGTTCTTCAAGTGTCATACCTTCTTTGTACTTGTCACCAAGTAACGATTTCAAATCTGCCATAGAAATTACCTCCTGCGTTTTTTACGTTGTTCTCTCAACCTTTAATTTTGCGTTTTTTAACGGATTTCTCTATCCATATATTCATTCCTTTACAGGAACTAATACACATCTGCAATTATAGTGCTGTTTCGGTGGTGCATCTTTTAACTTGAATATCTCACCGTCTAACTCTTTACACACACCGCAAGTCTTATAATCATCTTCAGCAACCCACATAACCTTTTTTACGCCAACATCGTTATATACAGCCATTGCAATAGCATCTTCAAGGTCGATTGCATATTGCTTTACTTGTCTTTTTATTAAGTTTTCGGCTGTCTTATAACTCTGATGCCTTTCGGCTGTGCTTGCCACCAATGATTCAAACAATCGTGAATTTTTTCGGTCAATCTCATTACTAAACACATATTTAGTCACGGGATTATACTCATCGAAAAATTCTTCAATCCACGCTTCGTCTAAATCCCTTAAATCCCCATCAAATCCTAACGCAATGGCTTCGTCATAGATTTTTTCATATAGGGGATTTAAGATTTTAACAAACTCATTTTTTATTATTTTATATACAGATTTGTACAGTTTATTAACGTGCTTTTTAATCTGTATAACATTCATTTCATCGAATAGTGCAAGCCTATTGTGCCTGAACTCTCGGTGTATCTTCGATGTTATCTTCTCCGCCGCTTCGTCCGCTATCTGATACGGTGTCCTCGTCATTTACATCATCCTCCTCCGCATCATATAACCATTTTGCCATATAATCTTTACTGTCATTCCATACCGTCTGCGGGTCTGAATACAAGCCACAGTTAGTAATTGCAACAAGTGGGTGAATACCAGCTTGTAACTGATTCATAAGGCCCTGCGTCTTAACAATCAAACTATCTGTACGATTACGGCTAAACTTAACATCAATATCTGATAATTTAAGGTCAGCAACTTCGCTTGTTTCAACCGATTTTAATATCTTTAAAACAACCTTTAACATCTGCATTTCACTTTGTATAAAGGTCTGTACTGTGCTTTTGGCGTGAGTTTCAGCAATCTGCCAACCATTGCTTAACATAATTGCCTGTCCCGTATTACCACCGGTACTTTGTTCTCTGCCTGGAACACCCGCAATCTGTAAGATTTGCTCATACAAATTATCAATAAGTGTCTGTGTCTGTGCTTGGTCTAATGTTGCCGTAAGATACTGAACGCTTGCAGGATTGCCCGGTTCACTCTTTGTAAGTAAACCCAACTTATCCTTTAACTGTTTCATCTGTTCTTCGTCAACCTCACAGTTATTCATCCACAGAATTGATTGAATAAACTGTGCCAAGCCATTTAATCTATCGGAAGTTGCCTCATTCAAAGCATCAAGCAATGATATTACTCTTTCAAAGCATCCCATACGCTCGTTATCGTATCTATACTCAACGATGGGAATGATGCCTATATTGTTTCGCTGAACCGATATAACCTTAAAAGTACCAATAGCGCTACCTTCAAGTTCGTAATACTCCGTATCTGTATATGCACCGGCTTTAACCGTGCCATCTTCCAATGTTACATATGAAACACCTAATGCCGGAGCCTGGAATATATTGTTATACTTAACAACAAAAGCATTGTGAGGATTCAAACGGATTATATTGAATGCAGATACTCCCGTTTTTATCTTCTTCGGCAACACAATACGATAACCAATACCGGTAACGGCTAAATCCTTACCTAATAACTGGTCCTGTGCAGCCTTTCCTTCCTCAAACATCATTTCGTTAAGTATGGAAATTTTCTTATCGTCTTTGGTACTGTCCTCACCACCAATATCATTAGTGGCTCTCTGCACGTATGTAATAGGATCACCAAATACATAGCCAACCTTAAAGGTCGTTATTTCGGCAGCGTGGTTTTCTACAACCTTGTAATTTATTTCAGGTCTTATATCCTTAACCCTATTTAAAACAGGTTGCACACCACGTTCATAATTTTGTAAATACTCAATTTCCGTAGCGTTTGACAGATGTGTAGAAAACGCATCAGACAACACTTTGGAAATATTCTCTTGTGTGATTTCCGTAACATCGGTAAATATTTCTTTTCTACCTTTTAATAACATCCGCAAAACTCCTATATAAAGCAAAAGAGCCACCAAATCCTAAAATATAGGATTCAATGGCTCAAAGGCTCTGTAACAATCTTTAATTTTATTTCTTTTCGGCAATATCTACACCAAACGTATATAGTGCCTTTCGTTTGCGCATCGGCTGATAACAACCATTTGCCACAAACAGGACATAAAATTTTCCTTTTCATAAATACGCCCCCTTTTTATTAGAAAGGAGCCTCCGATATTACCGCCTCGGAGGTACGGCGGAGAACAAAATGCCAACCAAAGCACTACCCTGTAATTTTACTATACTACATAATCTCGGTTTAGTCAAGGGTTTTATGCATTTTTTTCGATTGCACCGAAATATTGTGTTAAAAAAACCTCTCAAATATCTCAACCTTGTTCCCTAAAAAGCTCTGCGCATACTCTGACAGCATTGCCATACCATCAGGAATATCATCGTGCTTATTTTTACCAGCTACGGTATAGGAGCATAACATATCCATCATTTTGCCGTAATCGTCTTTTTTCTTGTACAACGATTTATCCTTAAATATGCAATGTTCTTTTACCCACGCAGAATTTATTATAATCTTCGTTTCCTTATTTGCGGTAGTGAATTTCGTTGTTATCTTCGTTATACCACCTAATTTTTTTACTGTTTCTTGAACATCTTTAGCAATTCTGCCACCTGCATTATTATGCTCAAACCTCGACATTTGAACCTTATTCTTTAGCAAACAATTTACAATTCTTGGTTCAACCACATCAGGTAAACTATTATCACACACACAATCGGCAATATAATAATCCTTGCCATAAATATATGCTACAGGCATAAACGCATAGTCTTTACCACGATCTTTAGTATCGCATATACTTATAATCCCGTCAGGCTCTCCGTCCGGAAGTTCAAAATATCTGCGCAATTCATTTTCGGCATACAATAAACCTTCTCTCTCTATCGGCTGATTCATATATAACGCACGCCAGCTTGCATCGTCCATTGTGTCCCGCATATCGTGATAAAATCCCGTTGTAAAGCCTACTCCATTTACATAATCGAAATTACTTTCCTCGTTCTCATCCAAAGCTGGCATAACAATAAATTTCGCTCTATCACTATCCCCGTACTTCTGCTCAATCCTACCAATAACATCGTGAACGGACCACCTTGTTGCAATATGCAATTCTACACAATTACCTATTTTTCTTTGTCTTAAATCCGTTGTGTATTGTTCCCACAGTTTATCCAAACGTTCCTTGCTCATAGCCTGCTCAATACCACTTACAAGGTCATCGCAGTATAATAACCCTTCAGCTCTAACCTTACCTGCGTTACCGCTGCCAACTGATGTAAATTGCAACGTTGCAAATCTTTTAGGCGTACCAATATCAACGGCAAGATCGGCAGCATTGGTTCTCTCAATGTCTATATTCTGAAACACATCGTGCCATAAATATTCTGCATCTTTACTCATTATTCTTAAACACTCGTCATACACACCACGCAAGAATGAATTACTATGGCTACCCGTAAGCATCGGCTTATCAGGTTCTTTACCCGCAAGCCACGTCAAGAAAAATATAGCCAATGTGGTTTTACCAACACCAGGAGGCATACTTATACATAACACATCCAATTTACCTTCAGCCAATTCCTGCAATGCCATTGCTACCGGCTTCAACTGTTTTCTACGGGGTAAATAAAATCTCTTGCCCGGTTCTCTGTTCCACTCGATATACTGACAGTAACTATCGAAATCTACCGGTGCAGCCATAAGTAATGTTTTCTTATATAACTGTCTGTACTGTTCAGCGTGTTCAGGACGGTCTTTTTTGAATTTTTTTGATTTTTCAACACATATCTCACGACATTTAAAACATAATTCAATGTCATTCGTGCTGTAAGCAAGGTCGAATATTGCCTGCACATTCTTAAATACATCGTGCGATTTTTTGTCAAGTAAATCTCGTTTCAACTTGACAATCTGCTTTTTCTCCATAAATACCTCCAATAAAAAAGAGCCAACCGTCCGGAATATCCGGATAGTTGGCTCAAAGGCTCTAATTATGCATATTTGTTTTTATAAGATATTCATAAATTATATTAAAATCTTTTTTCTTCTTAAATGCTATTTTATATTGTCTGCCATCTTTTAAAAGCAAAGTAATTCCGCCACCTGGAAAATAAGTATATGTGCCGACTTTGGATATATTTTCAAAGGGTATCAATATATGGTCATCGCTTGCTGCACCCATCACGCCAAACGCTAAATAGGTAGTTGCTGATTTATTCCAAAATAATGCCTTGTCAGTTAAAGACAAATCACCATATCCATACTTAACAAGTGTAACTCTTGCCGTGTGTATAATTCCATTGCCAATATGATCATTCATAAAATAACCACCTTCACTTTTAATATCCTATAATAACCCAACAATGCAAACCGCAACTAATGATACGATTAGTGCAGCAACAAGCCCTATCAATACTGTTATACGCTTGTCCTTTTCTTTTAACTGATCTTTATATATATCAATAATCTGGTTATATAACTTTTCATCTATTTGGGGAACAACAACCTGGGGCGTTTCTGCAACAACGTCAACCTTAATAGCTGTATCATCGAATAGTTCAGTTGCCGTTCCACCCATTGCTTTCCACAATTTTATAACGTCAGAAATGTTCGGCTTCTGCGTTATACCGTTGATAATTCGTTTAGTAGTAACTTCAGAAACACCACTTTCTTTTGCTAATTGTGGAAAGTGTTTACCACTTTTTTCGTATATTGCATATTTTTCTTGCAATTTATAAACAATCGGTTCTGTCTGGTCTACCATTTTTGTTCTCCTATTTTTAATATAAAAATTGCCACTTTTAACAATTTTGATAACGTTTTATACAAAACTGTTATCGCAAAAAAACAGTTTATGCGTGCAAACGACAAAAATCAAAACTGTTCGACAAAATTGGCTGTTGCATATTTTTCCGTCTTGTGATATCTTATGCTTAAATTATAGCACGAAAGGAAATAAAAGTCAAATGACAATCGCACAGTTAAAACAATTCATCAAAGTTCTCACAGACGACACCGTAATCTTACTTGAGGAAACGGATATCAACGAGGTGGAAGCCGTAAACATTAAACATCATTTAGACGGGCGATGTTATTTAATATTAAGCGCATTAGAATAGGACAGCCGTAAGCTGTCCTTAATTATTATCTTTTTCGCCTTTTCTTATTAGTTCTAAAAGATACTGTGGAGAGTACACACAATATTGCGGTGTGCTTAAACATTTTCTTCCAAATCTCATATACATTACAACTGTTTTCATTACGATACCTCCCTTGCTAATTTATACCATTTTGACCTGCTGATGCCTAATGCCTTGCAGCATTCAATAACCGATAATTCACCGTTTTTTGTTTTTTTGAAAAATTTTTCAAAGTCAGGAACGGGAACTATTTTTCTGCCTTCTTTATAGTTGGGGTCTGTTGATTTCTTTTCAGCCTTGCCTTCGCTTGTTCTTTCAGCAATCATATCAGCTTCGTATTCTGCAAATGCAAACATTATATTCAACAATAATTTTCCTGTTGATGTATTGTCAGCAATACCCATATTTAAAATATTAACTCTTATACCCTTATTTACTAATTCTTGAATTAAATCTGCTCCGTGTTTACTACTTCTTGCAAATCTGTCTAATTTGCATACTATCAATTCGTCACCGGGTTGCAACTTACCAAGCAACTCTGTAAATTGGGGTCTATCAACTTTTCTTCCCGTAAAACATTCGGCAACAATTATTTCAGCGCCTCTTTGCTTTAATGCTTCTATTTGTGCATCCAAACTGTTTCCGTTCCTTTGTTGACCTATGCTGCTTACTCTCGCATATCCGTATCTCATTTTGAAACTCCTTCTTTTTTAGGCGTATCAAAAATAATATCAGCATTACTCTTTGACGCTGCTTTAGGTCTAATAACCACCTCATAATCAAGTGCCTGACATATTCTTATAAGTAAGTCAACAGTTAGATTTTCTCTTGACATAGCATTACTAATTATTGTTGGACTTGCATACCCTAACGCCTCTTTAGCGAATATGCTTTGCTTTGTTCCTGTTCTCTTAAATAACAATTTAATTCCTTCTGAAATCTTCATTCTTAACACTCCTTTTCATATATCATCGTTTGATGTTGTGTTTATAATATCACTTATTGATGATACTGTCAACACTTTTTTGCACTTTTTTATTTTTTCGGATAGCAGGGGGAGTTAGAGTGTGCTATGGTGGGTCCGTTACACCCCGCCCGCCCTGCAACGCTTTTCCCTTCATATATAATGTAATAATTATTATATATAAGTATATTATATTATATTATTACATTTTTTGTTGTGTTTTTATTCTTGAGTTTTAACACATAAAAAATTATCATCAAAAAGTGAAAAATTTTTCAATAAAACACTTGACAATATCATCGTTTGATGATATTCTTTTATTGTCATCAATTGATGATATTAAAAATAAAAAATATATGGAGGTTAAAACAATGAAATTTAGATCACAGGAAAAAAGAACGGCTTACAATGTGGGCGGATGGCGGGAGCGTTACGCGATGGAGAACGGCAACGCTGAAACGGTATATATTAACGGGGAGCGTTGTATTAAATATACTTATAGCAAAAATGTTAAATACCAGGACGCAAACGGCGCTATATATAACACAGTAAAAAAACAATGGATCAATTAAAAAATATATGGAGGTTTTAAAAATGAAAAAATACAATGAAATATTAAAAGATATTGAAAAAACAAAAAAAGCGTTAAAAGCTGTTGAGGCTGACGAAAAATTATTGACGGATAAAATCCAGGCGGCGCCGGATTTTATCACAAAAAAAGAAATAAGAAAAGACTTGATCGACGCGATTATAAAAGCACAAGAAAAAACGCAAGATCTAAAAATAAAAATAAGATTTTTGAACCATAATAAAAAAATAGCTTTATTCAATGAGATAACGCCGGTAATTATAGATACGTTAAAACTATTTAATAATAAGCCATACGGCGAAAAAACGCGCGCCGCGTTCAGCGATCATATTTTCAACGTTACCGGTTGCCGCTGTTATATTTCAAACAGCTACACAAACAGCGAAATAAAAATATATCCGGGTTTATATGGCGACGACATAACAACAGGCACAAAAGACGGAATAAAAATATTGAACGAAAATAATAAAATACAAAATATAAACATAGACGATCTAAAACTTTACTAT
>JAZOQF010000027.1:0-2054 GCA_045655905.1 Acutalibacteraceae bacterium
ATTAGCACAAGCCTCTGCCTTGTACATCATCTCATCGTAGGTTAAAGATTTGTTGATGTTCTTGCGAATGTTCTGAAGCAACCACATTCCCATATAGTTTTTAAGGAAACGGAAACGGTACTCAACACCGCCCTCGTTTGCGAAATTAGCCTTAAATGTGTCCTCACTTATAACTGCGGTTTTGCTTTCGGTACCCATAAGGCTCCAAGTGCCTGATGATATATACAAATCATTATCGCCCATAGGACAAGCAGCTACTGCCGATGCTGTATCGTGGCTTGGAGCAAAAATCACAGTGCTGTCAAAACCGATATACTCTTTGATTTCATCGGTAAAGGTGCCGATTTTGCTTGAAGGCAATGATAATTCACCGAAAAGTTTTTCAGGCAAACCTAACGCTGCGATAATGTCCTTATCCCATTTTTTGGTGTCGGCATTAACAAGGCTTCCTGTAGTAGCGTTAGTATACTCATTCTTAATAACGCCTGTGAGTTTATAGGAAAGATATTCCGGCATCATAAGGAAATACTCAGCATTATCAAGTTTGCCGCTCAGCTTGTCTGCATAAAGCTGATAAACAGTATTGAAATTCTGCTTTTGAATACCCGTTTTAAAGTACATATCCTTCGCAGCAATTTTTTCTTCTACCAAAGGAATTACCTTTTCTGTTCTGCTGTCACGGTAGCAGAATGCGGGCAAAATTTCGTTCTTATTCTCATCTAAAAGAACATAGTCAACACCCCAAGTGTCAATGGCGATGGTTTCGGGGATTTTGCCGATTTCTCCGCATTTCTTTATACCCTCACGAACCTCATAAAAAAGGCTTTCTATGTCCCAAACAAGACTGCCGTTTTCATTTTTAAAGCCATTTTCGAAACGGTAAACCTCTTCGAGTTTCAGTTTGCCGTCCTCTACGAAGCCTAAAATGTGGCGACCGCTTGAAGCTCCAATATCAATAGCTAAAAAATATTTCAAGAAAAACACCTCTGTCCATAATATTATATTTTATAGTATATAGCAAATAATACCACAATTAAAGGTCAGCATTTGACAAAAAAAGTGTCCTTATTTGCATTTTGTTTTATTTTGTGTTATAATGTTTCGGGTGATAAAATGAAGAACGAAATTATTGAAAAATTAAAGCACATTACTATAGAAGAAAAAGAAATTTTAAACAGCGGCGCTAAAATCGACCGAAAATTATATATGCAAAGCGAAAATAATATTATTAACGCAGAAAAACTTTTGACCGAGGGCAAGCTTATAACTTTAAGACCTCACACAAGATTTGCCCATTTCCCCGAGCACACACATGATTATATTGAACTTATCTATACCTGTGACGGAGAAACAAACCACATAATTAACGACGAAAAAATCTCCCTTAAAAAGGGTGAACTTCTTTTTCTTTCGCAAAACGCAAGGCAAGAGGTACTACCCGCAACTGCTGAGGATATTGCCATTAACTTTATAATTTTACCTGAGTTTTTTGATAAAACCTTAGTGATGCTGGAAAACGAAGAATCTCCGCTTAAAAAATTTATAACCGACTGTCTTATAAATAAGTCCTCATCTACACCCTACCTACATTTCAAAGTATCTGATATTTTACCTATTCAAAACTTGATTGAAAATCTTGTATGGACACTTATTAACAGTGTGACTAACAAAAGAAGTATTAACCAAACCACTATGGGACTTCTGATTTTACAGCTGATGAACTTTACCGATAGACTTTCATACGTAAATTCCGACGAGGAAATTATTATGAAAACGCTAAGTTATATTGAAGAATTTTACAAAAACGGTTCCCTTAACGAGCTTGCAAATCAGCTCAACTATGATGTTGCCTGGCTTTCCCGTGAAATCAAAAGAAAAACAGGCAAAACCTACACCGAACTACTACAAGAAAAACGAATGTCACAAGCGGGGTATCTCCTAAAAAATACTGATATCAACATCGACGAAATCGCTATTAAGGTTGGTTACGAAAATATTAGTTATTTCCACCGCCTGTTTTACAAAACCTATAAAATTACTCCTCGTGCATACCG
>JAZOQF010000028.1:0-19825 GCA_045655905.1 Acutalibacteraceae bacterium
TGTTAATCATTATATCTCCTGTTTTACAAAATTGTTGCCTTTAAGTACGTAGGTGTGTTTGAAACCAATATCCTTCAATAAATCAATCGTATCGCCAAAAGCATAATCAAGACAGTCAGCTGAATGTGCATCGGAACTAATTATTATTTTTCCGTCATTATCTCTAATTATTTTAAGCAAATTAACCGCAGGATACGGACATGTTCGAAACTTTCTTGCCATTGCACCCGTATTAACTTCGAATAAACACCCACATGGAAGTACAGATTTTAAGTATTTTTCTGCAATCTTATTATATTTATCGTTTGATAATAAAAGATTTGAATTGATTTCGTCAAATTTTGTTATCAGGTCAAAGTGACCGATGATTTGGGGCTTGTATTTTTTAATGTATTTACAAAAATCCGAATAGTAACTCTCGGCAAAGCTTTCAATATCGTTGTCAAATAATTCTAAAGTTTTTTTAAAACCATCAAAGTTGAGATCTGAAGGCAAAATTATATCATCTTTTTTGATGTAGTGATGGGAACCGATAATATATTCAAAATCATCACGGCAACCAATCGGAGAAAGCGCATCTTCTTCAATTCCAATATAAATTTCAATTTCGTCAGAATATTTATTTTTAAATTCTTTTATTCTTAAAATATATTCGTTTATATCATTAACACCAAAAGGAGAAAAAGTTGGTTTTGCGTGTGAAGAAAAACCAATTGAAGCAAATCCTTTATTTATAGCAGCAACTACCATTTCTTCCGGAGTATTAACACCGTCACAAAAAGTGCTGTGCGTATGAAGATTTGAAAGCATAATTCCACCTCATAAATTTAATACTAAAACAAGATAAGTATACTATATATATTAATTTATTGCAATCTAAAATTCTTAAGTAATTTTCCTTGACTAAAGATGCTCTTTGTGGTAAAATAACTAAGATAAAAATGTTGAGCGATAGAAAGGTGTGTCTTATAATGAAATTGACTATACAAAATGTTAATTATTATAAAGACGGTGCTTTTCATTTCGGCGATTATTCTCTTAATATTTCAGATGTTTCTCCCCTATTGCCACAAACTAATGGTAGTATTGTTTCTAAATTTAATAATTCCTTTATTTTTCCGGCCTTCTGCGATGTTCATGTTCATCTCAGGGAGCCGGGTTTTTCTTATAAAGAAACAATTAAAAGCGGAAGTTTAGCATCTGCTCGAGGCGGCTATACCGATGTCTGCAGTATGCCGAATTTAAAACCCGTACCCGACAGTGTAGATAATATAAAACTACAGCAAGATATAATTGATAGCGACGCAGTGATTCGTGTTCATCCTTATGCTTCGATTACACTTAATCAAGAAGGAAATGTTTTAAGTGATTTTGAAAGCCTTAAAGATAGATGCATTGCGTTCTCTGACGACGGAAAAGGTATTCAGTCCTCAGAACTTATGGAACAGGCTATGATAAATGCAAAAAAACTTGATAAAATGATTGTAGCCCATTGCGAAGACAATTCCCTTTTAAACGGCGGTTATATTCACGATGGAGAGTATGCAAAACTTAATGGTCATAAAGGAATCTGTAGTGAAAGCGAATGGGGTCCTATTAAGAGAGATATTGAACTTGCTCGCAAAACCGGTTGCAAATACCATGTTTGCCATATTTCGTGTAAAGAAAGTGTTGAACTCATACGAAAAGCAAAAGCCGAGGGTGTAAATATTACTTGTGAAACAGCCCCACACTATCTTGTATTCAATGATATGGATTTAATTGATGAGGGACGATTTAAAATGAATCCCCCTATCCGTAGCGAAGAAGACCGTCAAGCTTTGATTGAGGGGATTAAAGACGGAACGATTGATATGATTGCTACCGACCATGCACCTCATTCCGAAGAAGAAAAAACCAAAGGTCTTAAAAACAGTTTAATGGGTGTTGTAGGTATTGAAACTGCGTTTTCTGTGATATACACCCATCTTGTTAAAACTAATATTATTTCACTTGAAAAACTAATTGAATTGATGGCAGTTAATCCTAGAAAACGTTTCGGATTACCACTTAACGATGATATTTGCGTGTTTGATTTGAACGCTAAATATAAAGTTGACCCAAAAGATTTTCTTTCAAAAGGAAAGTTTACGCCTTTTGAAGGTAAAGAACTTTTTGGTGTTAATAAGCTCACGGTATGTGACTCAAAGATTGTTTATAAATAGGAGGATATATAAAATGGCAAAAAGAACAGACATTAAAAAGATTTTGATTATAGGCTCAGGCCCTATCGTTATCGGTCAAGCTGCAGAATTTGACTATGCAGGTACACAAGCTTGCTTAGCACTTAAAGAAGAAGGTTACGAGGTTGTTTTGTGCAACTCTAACCCAGCTACCATAATGACCGATACTACTATTGCCGATAAGGTATATATGGAACCTTTAACTCTTGAATATATCGCAAAAATACTCAGATATGAGCGTCCTGACGCTATACTGCCTGGTATCGGTGGACAAACCGGACTTAATCTTGCTATGCAATTAGAGAAAAAAGGCATTTTAACAGAGTGCGGCGTTGAACTTTTAGGCACAAGTAGTGAGAGTATTGAAAGAGCTGAGGACCGTGAGTTATTTAAAGAGCTATGTCTGTCAATTGGAGAACCAACTATTCCTTCTGAAATCACATATAGCTTGGATGAAGCGAAGGAAGCTGCTAAAAGAATCGGCTACCCCGTTGTTTTGCGCCCTGCATTTACTTTAGGTGGAACAGGCGGCGGTTTTGCTTACAATGAAGAAGAACTACTTGAAATTGGTATCAATGCATTCAAGTTGTCCCCCGTTCACCAAGTTTTAATTGAGAAGAGCGTTAAAGGTTATAAGGAAATCGAGTTTGAGGTTATGCGTGACTCCAACGACCACGCTATCACTATTTGCGGCATGGAAAACATCGACCCTGTTGGTGTTCATACGGGCGACTCTTTGGTTGTGGCACCTATTCTTACCCTTAGTGATAAAGATCACAAAATGCTAAATGATAGCGCAATTAAGATCATTAAAGAACTTAAAATCGAGGGTGGTTGTAACGTTCAGTTTGCCTTAAATCCAGATACCTCTGAATACTACTTGATTGAGGTTAACCCAAGAGTATCACGTTCATCTGCCTTAGCATCAAAAGCGAGTGGTTATCCTATCGCTCGTGTTACTGCTAAAATCGCTGTTGGCATGGCACTTGAAGATATTAAAATTGCTAACACCACTGCAGCATTTGAGCCAAAGCTTGATTATATAATTACAAAATTACCACGTTTCCCCTTTGATAAGTTTACATCTGCATCAAATGTTTTAGGAACACAGATGAAAGCTACCGGAGAAGTTATGGGTATCGGCTCAACCTTTGAAGAAAGTTTGTTAAAGGGTACTCGTTCTCTTGAGATTGGCGTTAACCACCTTTATCATTCTAAATTCGATAACATGAGCGATGATGAACTTCGTGAATATATTACTAAATTTAGAGATGACAATCTCTTTGCTATCGCTGAGCTTATTTATCGTGGTGCTACAGTTGAGGAAATTCACGAAATCACAAAGATCACTTCTTATTTCCTTGAAGCTATTAAACGCATCATCGATATGGAAAGAAACCTTAAAGAAAATCCAAACAACCTCGATGTTTTGAAAAGCGCTAAAGAAATGGGATTTTCTGATAAATATATTGCAAGAATGTGGAATTGCAAAGAAATTGATGTTTATAACTTCCGCAAAGTGAATAAACTCTTCCCTGCTTTCCGTATGGTAGATACCTGCCACACAAATGCATATATCCCATATTTCTATTCTTCTTACAAAGGCAACAACGACTCTATTCTCACTGAGAAAAAGAAGATGGTTGTTTTAGGCGCAGGACCCATTCGTATCGGTCAAGGTGTTGAGTTTGACTATTCTACCGTTCACGCAGTTACAACAATTAAGAACTCTGGTTACGAAGCTATAATAATCAATAACAACCCCGAAACTGTTTCTACAGACTATACCTGTTCTGATAAGCTTTACTTTGAACCACTTACACCCGAAGATGTTATGAATATTATTGACTTTGAGCAACCCGAAGGTGTTATTGCATCATTAGGCGGTCAAACCGCTATTAACCTTGCAGAACCCCTTATGGAGCGCGGTGTTAAGATTATTGGTACCGACTGCGATGCTATCGAACGTGCTGAAAATCGTGATAGTTTCGAAAAGGTACTCAAAGCACTTGACATTCCTCAACCACAAGGCAAGGCTGTTACAAATATTGAAGCAGGTGTTGAAGCTGCAAACGAAATCGGTTACCCTGTATTAGTTCGTCCTTCATTCGTTTTGGGCGGACGTGCAATGCAAATTGTTGCCGACGAAGCACAACTTAGAAACTACCTTAAAACTGCTGTTGAAATCGACGAAGACAAACCTGTTTTGGTCGATAAATACATTTTTGGTAAAGAGGTTGAAATCGACGCTATTTGCGATGGTAAAGATGTATTTGTTCCCGGTATTATGGAACTTGTAGAACGCACAGGTATTCACTCCGGTGACTCAATAAGTGTATATCCGACCTTTAGTATCTCCAACAAAGTCAAAGGAATTATTTTACAGTATGCTAAAAAGTTAGGTCTTGGTATTGGAATTATCGGTCTTTACAATATTCAGTTTATCGTCGATAAGGATGATAACGTATTTATCATCGAGGTTAATCCTCGTTCTTCTCGTACTGTTCCTTTCCTTTCGAAAGCTACAGGCTACAGCCTTGCTGATATTGCAACCGAGGTTATCCTTGGTAAATCCTTAAAAGAACAAGGCATTTTTGATATCTATGCCGAAGAGAAAAAGCGTTACTATGTAAAAGTTCCCGTATTTTCTTTCAACAAGCTGAGTGGACTTGATGCTTACTTGTCACCTGAAATGAAATCAACCGGTGAAGCTATTGGATATGATGACAAGTTAAATCGTGCGCTCTATAAAGCATTACAAGCAAGCGGTATGAAGGTTCAAAATTACGGAACAGTATTTGCAACAATAGCCGATAATGATAAGGAAGAAGCTTTACCGTTAATTCGCCGTTTCTATAATCTTGGATTTAACATTCAGGCTACTAAGGGTACTGCTGAATTCCTTAAACAAAACGGAATTCGTACACATGCGCTTGGTAAAATTGGTGACGGCAGTGATGAAATCCCCGAAGCTATTCGTCAAGGTCACATTGCCTATGTAATAAACACAAGGGATATCAACTCTGCAGGAAACTTAACCGACGGTTATGAAATTCGTCGTTGTGCTACTGAAAACAACGTTACAATTTTCACTTCACTTGATACTGTAAGAGTATTACTTGATGTTTTAGATGAAAACACAATTACTATTTCTACAATAGATTCTTAAATTTTGGTGATGTTTTATGATGAAGCAAGGAATTTATGAAATTCTGTTCAATTTTGAATTGGCTCCTAATGTATTTAGAATGGTGTTAAAGGGCGACACTTCTGCCCTTTTATCACCGGGTCAATTTGTTAATGTTAAAATTGATGGATTATATCTTCGCCGTCCAATTTCTGTGTGCGATTATGACAAAGATACTATTACAATCATATACAAAGTAGTTGGTACCGGTACTGAGGCCATGGCTAAGATGGTAGCAGGCGATAAACTTGATTTACTTGTAGGTCTCGGCAACGGATTTAATGCAGAAATTAACTGTGAAAAACCTTTGGTTATAGGTGGCGGTGTAGGTATTCCCCCGCTGTATGGTTTGTGCAAAGAACTTATTAAATTCGGCAAAAAGCCAACTGTGATTTTAGGCTTTAACAATAAAAGCGAAATGTTTTACGAAGAAGTGTTTAAGCTTTTAGGTATCGACGTATACGTTACAACAGTTGACGGCAGTTATGGAATCAAAGGCTTTGTCACCGATGCAATGAAAGATTTAGAGTATGACTATTTTTATACCTGTGGTCCAATGCCTATGTTCAAAGCAATTGAAAACACTGTAAACACTAGCGGTCAATATAGTTTTGAGGAGCGTATGGGCTGCGGTTTCGGTGCTTGTATGGGTTGTAGTTGTAAAACTAAATACGGTAATAAACGTATTTGTAAAGACGGTCCCGTTCTTGAAAGGGAGGAAATTGTATGGTAAACACTAAAGTTAATTTATGTGGTATTGAATTAGACAATCCCGTAATCCCTGCAAGTGGCACCTTTGGTTTTGGTTACGAATTCGCAAGCATTTACGATATAAATATGCTTGGAACATTTTCTTTCAAAGGAACAACTAAAGACCCTCGTTTCGGTAATCCAACACCTCGAATTGCAGAAACCCCTGCAGGAATGCTTAATTCCGTAGGACTTCAAAACCCCGGTGTTGAAAAAGTTTTAAGCGAAGAACTACCAAAGCTTAAGGCTTGTTTTAAAAAGCCTGTTATGGCAAATGTTAGCGGCTTTTCAGTTGAGGATT
Organism: Acutalibacteraceae bacterium; assembly: GCA_045655905.1. Lineage (GTDB taxonomy): Bacteria > Bacillota > Clostridia > Oscillospirales > Acutalibacteraceae > UBA737. The sequence goes on from JAZOQF010000028.1 coordinate 6,461, forward strand.
ATGCTTATACCTGTGAGAAATTAGATAGCGAAGAACAAATCGGTTGGTTTGAGGTTAATGTATCTTGCCCAAATGTACATGGTGGCGGTTTAGCATTTGGTACCGACCCTAACAATGTAGCTGCGGTTACTAAAGCAGTTAAAAAAGTTACAAACAAACCTGTTATTATTAAACTTTCCCCTAATGTTACTGATATTACTGAAATAGCAAAAGCTTGCGAGGCTGAAGGCGCAGACGCTGTTAGCCTTATTAACACATTGCTTGGTATGAGAATTAATCTCAAGACAGGAAAACCGATTTTAGCCAACACTATGGGTGGTCTTTCGGGTCCTGCAGTATTCCCTGTAGCGCTTAGAATGATTTATCAGGTTTACAAAGCGGTTAATATCCCGATTATCGGTATGGGTGGTGTATCTACTGCCGAGGATGTTATCGAAATGATGCTTGCAGGTGCTACTGCAATTGAAGTTGGTGCAGCTAACCTTGTAGACCCGTTTGCATGTCAAAAAATCATTAACTCATTACCAAAAGTAATGGAAAAATACAAAATTAACAGTCTGACTGAAATTATAGGAGGAGCACATAATGGGTAAGGACGTTATAATAGCTTGCGATTTTGCGAGCAAAGAAGACACATTGAATTTTTTAGATAAATTCACAGGCAAAAAACCTTTTGTTAAAATTGGTATGGAACTTTTTTATGCTGAGGGTCCATCTATCGTTAAGGAACTAAAGGCAAGAGGTCATAAAATCTTCTTAGATTTAAAACTTCACGATATTCCTAATACTGTTAAAAAGTCAATGGCGGTTTTGTCACGCCTTGATGTTGATATGACAAATCTTCACGCAGCCGGTACAATTTCGATGATGGAGGGTGCTTTAGAGGGACTTACTCGACCTGACGGTACTCGCCCACTACTTATTGCTGTAACACAGCTCACTTCAACCGACCAAGAAAGAATGGAAAATGACCTACTTATTAAAGAACCAATCGACAAGGTTGTAATGCACTATGCACACAACGCAATGGTTGCAGGTCTTGATGGTGTTGTTTGCTCACCTCTTGAGGCTGGCAAGGTACACGAAACCTGTGGCGAGAAATTTTTAACAGTTACTCCCGGTGTTCGTTTTGCAGATGGTGATGTTGGTGACCAAAAGCGTGTTATGACACCTGCGGAAGCTAAGAAAATCGGTAGTGACTATATTGTAGTAGGTAGACCTATCACTGCAGCTGCTGACCCTGTTGCCGCTTATGAGCGTTGCGTACAAGAATTTTGTGATTAAGGAGAATCAAAATGGAAAGTTACAAAAGAGAATTTATTGAATTTTTAGAATCAGCAGGAGTTTTAAAGTTCGGAGATTTCACAGCTAAATCAGGCAGAAAAATCCCCTACTTCATCAATGCCGGAGATATTAAAACCGGTGAGCAAATCTGCAAGCTCGGTGAATTCTATGCCAAAGCTTATTTTGAAAAGGTTGGCAACAAAAAGACTGTACTTTACGGTCCTGCATACAAGGGTATCCCGATTGCAGTATCTGTTGCAGTAGCGCTTGCTAAGAACGGACTTGATGTTCCCTTCTTCTTCAACCGTAAAGAGGAAAAAGACCACGGCGAGGGCGGTGTATTTGTGGGTTACAAACCTCAAGAAGGCGAAGAAATCGTTATTGTTGAAGATGTTATCACCGCAGGTACCGCTATTAGAGAAAGCATGGAAATTCTCTCTTCCTTGAAAGGAACAAAGGTTGCCGCTACTTTTGTAATGGTTGACAGAAAAGAAAAAGGTAAAACCGAAAAGAGTGCAATGGCTGAGGTTGGCGAAGAATTTGGTTTCCCCGTATACTCTGTTGTTGATGTTTACGATATAATTGAATACCTTGAAGAAAAGCCTGAAAACAAGGAAAACGTTGATAGAATTAAGAAATATTTAGAAATTAATGGAGCAAAAGATTAATATGAGAAGCTTAATTGATATTTTACAGCTTTCTACATTAGAAATTGAAGAACTTTTAACTATTGCTTGCGATATTATTGAAAATCCTCAAAATTACGCTCACAAATGCGACGGTAAAAAGTTAGCAACACTATTCTTTGAGCCATCTACCCGTACACGCCTTAGCTTTGAGGCTGCAATGTACGAATTGGGTGGTAATGTATTAGGTTTTAGCGAAGCTCTTAGTTCTTCTGCTGCTAAAGGCGAAAGTGTTGCAGACACAGCAAAAACCGTTAGTTGTTATGCTGATATTATTGCTATGCGCCATCCTAAGGAAGGTGCGCCACTTGTAGCTTCACTTAATGCATCGGTGCCTGTTATAAATGCGGGTGATGGTGGACACAACCATCCCACACAAACCTTAGCAGATTTACTTACAATTCATCGCAAAAAAGGTCGTTTTAATAATTTAACTGTTGGTCTTTGCGGTGACCTTAAATTCGGTAGAACTGTACATTCACTAATTGCAGCTTTAAGCCGTTATGAGAATGTAAAATTTGTACTTATATCTCCTAAAGAGTTAGTTCTTCCCGATTATATCAAAGAGGGCTTAAAACTCAAAAACATTACTTTCGTAGAGACTACCGACCTACAAGAGGTTATGCCTGAACTTGATATTCTTTATATGACACGTGTTCAAAGAGAGCGCTTCTTTAATGAGGAAGAATATTTAAGACTTAAAGATAGTTATATTTTAACTCCCGAAAAACTTGATAATGCTAAGTCTGACTTGTCAATTTTGCATCCACTACCCCGTGTTAATGAAATTAGTGTTGCAATTGATAATGACCCAAGAGCGTGCTATTTTGACCAGGTACTTAACGGTAAGTTTATGAGAATGGCTTTAATTCTAAAGCTATTGGAGGTTAAATAAATGAATGTAGATTCAATTAAAAACGGAATCGTTATTGACCACATTACCGCACATAAAGGTATGCAGGTTTATGAACTTTTAAACTTAGATTGTCTTGATTCTTCGGTGGCACTAATTAAAAATGCACCTAGCAGAAAAACAGGACGAAAAGATATCATTAAGATTGACAGCGATTTTGAAGTTAATATGGATATTTTAGGTTTTATTGACCCAGGTATCACAGTTAACATCATTAAAGACGGTAAAATAGTTGAAAAGAAATCAATAGAATTACCTGAAAAGCTTGTTAATGTAATTAAATGTAAAAACCCCCGTTGTATTACAACTACCGAACAAGAGATTGAGCACGTTTTCACATTAGCTGATAAGGATAAAAGAATTTATCGTTGTCTTTACTGTGAATCTGCTGCAAAATAAGAAATTTAAGAAGGCACCGAAAGGTGCCTTTGAGGTTTAATATGAATAACGATAGAAAATATAAATCAAGTGAGTTACTAAGACGATTCTTGCCCTATTATAAAAATAATATAAGAACTGTTGTATTCGACTTGTTTTGTGCAGCATTAACCACACTCTGCGAAATTGTACTTCCTCTTATTATGAGAAATATAACAAATGCCAGTGTTGAAGGATTTGCCACAATTACAGTACAATATGTTTTAAAGGTTGGTATTTTATATATTATTTTAAGACTCATCGATGCTGCTGCCTTCTTTTATATGTCATATGCAGGACATGTTATGGGCACAAAGATGGAAACTACTATGCGTCACGATGCATATGCTCATCTGCAAAAACTTTCCAATTCTTATTTTAACAACACTAAGATCGGTCAAATAATGGGTAGAATTACAAATGACCTTTTTGATGTCACCGAATTTTCACATCATTGTCCTGAAGAATTTTTTATAGCAGGAATTAAAGGAATTGTTTCATTTATAATACTAATAAACATCAACATTCCGCTGACATTGATAATTTTTGCTATAATCCCCCTGATGCTCTTGATTTGCGGAAAACTAAGTCGCAGAATGAAACGCACATTCCGTGAGCAAAGACAGATAACAGGTGAATTAAATGCCAGAATTGAAGATTCTTTATTAGGTCAAGGTGTTGTTAAAGCATTTGCTAACGAAGAATTGGAGCAAAGAAAATTTGATAATAATAACAGGCAGTTTTTCGATGTTAAAAAGCTTTCATATCGATATATGGGCGCCTTTTCAACATCAACAAGACTTTTTGACGGTTTGATTTATGCTGTGGTAGTAATTGCAGGCAGCTTATTTATGATAGGTGGAAAAATCAACGTTGGTGACCTTGTTGCATATCTTTTATACGTTACTACATTTATTGCTACTGTTAGAAGAATTATCGAGTTTTCAGAACAGTTTCAGCGTGGTATGACAGGCATCGAACGCTTTTTGCAAATTATAGACGCTGACATTGAGATTTTTGATGAGCCAAATGCAAAACCGCTTGAAAACCCAAAAGGTAATATCGAATTTAAAAATGTGTCCTTTGAATATCCCGATGACCACAACCGTGTCTTTACAGGACTTGATTTAAAAATCAAAAATGGCGAAAAGGTCGCAATTGTCGGTCCGTCAGGTGGTGGAAAAACCACACTTTGCAATCTTATCCCCCGTTTTTATGATGTTACTGATGGCGAAATTTTCCTTGACGGCGAAAACATTAAAAACTTCACATTAAAATCCCTTAGAACAAATATCGGTATTGTTCAGCAAGATGTTTACCTTTTCTCAGGAACAGTATTTGAAAATATTTCTTATGGTAAACCTGATGCCACACGAGAACAAGTAATTGAGGCTGCAAAAAAAGCAGGAGCTCACGAGTTTATTTCTGAACTAAAAGATGGTTATGACACCTATGTTGGTGAACGTGGTGTTAAATTATCAGGTGGACAAAAGCAAAGAATTAGCATTGCACGTGTATTCCTTAAAAACCCTCCTATTATCATCTTAGATGAGGCTACAAGCGCTTTAGATAATGAGAGCGAGTTCTTAGTTGCAAAATCATTAAACCTCTTAAGCGAAGGCAGAACGACCCTTACAATAGCGCATAGGTTATCAACCATCCGCAATGCCGACAGAATCCTTGTTCTGACTGATGATGGTATTACCGAAGAAGGTACTCATGATGAATTAATCGCTTTAAAGGGAATGTATTATAACTTTTATCAAATGGCAAATAAATTGAACTAAAAAAGACCTCCCAATTTGGGAGGTCTTAAATTTTATCTAATCAATTAGATTTCAGCAAAGTACTTAATGGTACGAACCATCTGGCTGGTGTAGCTGTTCTCGTTATCATACCAAGAAACAACCTGAACCTCATAAAGGTCATCAGCAACCTTGGAAACCATTGTCTGAGTAGCATCAAACAAAGAACCATAACGCATACCGATAACATCAGAAGAAACGATTTGGTCTTCATTGTAACCGAAAGACTCAGAAGCAGCAGCCTTCATAGCGGCGTTGATGCCTTCCTTAGTAACGTCAGCACCCTTAACAACTGCGGTTAAGATGGTGGTAGAACCGGTAGGAACAGGAACACGCTGAGCAGAACCGATAAGTTTGCCGTTGAGCTCAGGAATTACAAGACCGATAGCCTTTGCAGCACCTGTAGAGTTAGGAACGATGTTAGCAGCACCTGCTCTTGCACGACGAAGGTCACCCTTTCTGTGAGGACCGTCAAGAATCATCTGGTCGCCGGTGTAAGCGTGAATTGTGCTCATGATACCGCTCTGAATAGGAGCATAATCATTAAGAGCCTTAGCCATAGGAGCTAAGCAGTTTGTAGTACAGGAAGCAGCAGAGATGATATTGTCTTCCTTAGTAAGAGTGTTTTCGTTAACGCTGAAAACGATAGTGGGAAGGTCATTACCTGCAGGAGCAGAAATAACAACTTTCTTAGCGCCGGCATCGATGTGAGCCTGTGACTTTTCTTTAGAGCAGTAGAAACCTGTACACTCAAGAACAACGTCTACACCGATTTCGCCCCAAGGAAGATCCTTAGCGTCTTTCTCAGCATAAATTTTTAATGTTTTACCGTCAACGGTAATGGTACCTGCTTCATCATCAGCAGAAACAGTGTGAAGATTCTCACCGATGAAACCACAGTAACCGCCCTGTGCTGTATCATACTTAAGAAGATTAGCAAGCATAGAGGGCTTTGTAAGGTCGTTGATAGCTACTACATCATAGCCTTCAGCGCCAAACATTTGACGAAATGCGAGACGACCGATACGGCCGAATCCGTTAATTGCAACTTTAACCATTAGAATTACCTCCTAAAATTTTCTTTAAATATTATAACTCATAAGGACAAGTTTTGCAAGTAATTTGTGAACTTTTTAACATGATTTTAAATTTTTCTGTATTTTGGCATAATATATTAGTAATTTGAGGTGTTAAAATTGATATATTACCCAAAAAAATACGAGCAATTTACAGCAGCTTTACGCCTATTGTATCATAAGTTTATATACAAAAATGGTATCAAAACAAATTATCTAAATTCACTTAAAAAGATATATGAATTCGAAGCGATAAATAACAAAGAAACAGTCCCCATAAATCCAGAGAATTTATGTAGCGAAATTCTAACGGCAGTATTTATTAAATGCGGAAACGACTTTAAAATTGATACAAAAAACACTTATTTAATTAACAAAAAAGCCTTTATTGCTCTGTTATTAAACCTTTCTGTAACGACAAGTAATTTAGAAATTATTGAAATAACTAACAAGTTAGTAATTAAAGGAAAATTCTCTGTGAACAATCCAACTAAGAAATTGTTAAAGGTACTCGAAGGGGTTAAATTTAAAGATACAAAAACTTCCATTTGTTATCTTCTTTTTAATTTCTCAAAAACCGAAAAAGAAAGCGAGGATTTTGAACAGGCATATTATCTGTTACAAAATCCTCTATCAGTTATAAATCTTTATTTAATCGATCGATAATTTCTTCAGCAACAACCATTCCGTCAACTGCAGCAGAAACAATACCACCGGCATAACCCGCGCCCTCTCCGCAAGGGAAAACGCCAATTAAATTGCTTTCATATTTTTCGTTTCTTAAAATTCTTACAGGTGCTGAAGAACGAGTCTCAGGAGCTGTAAGAATTGCCGATTCATCATCAAAGCCTTTGATTTTTTTGCCAAATTCCTTGATACCTAATTTTAAACTTTCTGTTACAAACTGAGGAAAAATATCAGAAAAATCGCAAAATGCATAATCGGGCTTAACTGTGGGTTTCACTTTTGTGATTTTAAATTCTTTGCCAAAAACAAAGTTACCTACAGTATTGACAGGAACTTTGCCGTTTGCGAATTCAAAAGCAGCTTTTTCAATTTTCTCTTGGAATTTGCAACCTGCTAAAATATCATCGCTGCCAAAATCAGATGTTTCAACACCTACCAAAACAGCACTGTTAGCATTTGTGCCATCACGCCTACTTTTACTCATTCCGTTAACTGCTGTTCCACCAATTTCGCTTGAGGAATTTATAACCTCGCCACCAGGACACATACAAAAAGTGTAAACTCCCCTACCATTTTCTAAATGACAAGCAAGCTTGTAGTCAGCAGGCATCAAATTAGGATGATTATAAAATTCACCATAAAGGGATTTATTTATATCAACTTGTAAATGTTCAATTCTGACACCAACGGCAAACGGCTTTTGCTCCATTCGAGCGCCATTTTCAAGCAACATTTTATAGGTATCTCTCGCCGAATGTCCTGTTGCAATAACTAAATTATCACAGTTAATTTCTTTTCCGTTTGCAACAATACTTTTCAAAACACCATTTTCAATACTAACATCTTCAAGTTTCGTATCAAAAAGAATTTCACCGCCTAATGATATGATTTCTTTGCGAATGTTTCTTACAACATCAACCAATACATCGGTACCAATATGAGGTTTAGCATCGGTTAAAATTCGCTTGTCGGCACCCATTTCATACAACTCTTCAATAACAACACGACATCTTGGGTTTTTTATTCCTGTTGTGAGTTTGCCGTCTGAAAAAGTACCGGCCCCTCCCTCGCCGAATAGTACATTACATTCGGGGTTAAGTTGTTCGCCGTTAAAAAACCTCTCAATTTGTTCTGTTCTTTTTTCAACACAGCTTCCTCTTTCAAGAACGATTGGTCTAAGTCCTGCCCTAGCTAGAGTCAACGCGCAAAACATACCTGCCGGACCAAAACCTACAACAATAGTGCGATTGTCGGGCAGATTTTTGCACTTTTTCCATTCATAAATTTTCGGGGTGTATTTTAGTGCATTTTTGCAAGTTTTAAGTATTTTATCTTCATTTTTAGCCTCGAGTAAAACCGAACAACAAAAGTGTACATTGTTTCGTTTTCTGGCGTCAACAGATTTTCTGTGTAATTTGCAACTGATTATATTATCGCTTGCAATTTTGAGTTCTTTTGTAAGATAAAAACTTAAATTCTCAAAATCTGTATCAAGACTAAAATTGATATTATTAACGATTAACATTTTCACATTCCTTTATATGGCTGGCAGCACAAAACGCAGAACTCCATGCCCACTGTAAATTGAAGCCACCGCAGTCGCCGTCGATATCTAAAATTTCGCCTATACAGTACAGACCTTTTGAGGATTTACTCTCCATCGTTTTGCAATTAAACTCATTAGTAGAGAGTCCGCCTGCAGTAACCTGAGAATTTATATAACCCGTAGTGCCAACAACATTAAACGACCAATTTTTCATTAACGAGGTCAGTGCTTTAAGTTTTGCGTCGTTTAAAATTGCAACACTTTCATTTAATTTACAACCGATTTCTTTTAACAAGACCTGTCCGATTCTTTTTTGTAGTAATCCCGTAAAAAATTCGTCTAAAGTACGGTTTTTAAGGTTTTTAACACGAGAATATAAAACATTGTAAAGTTGTGAAAAACTAAAATCGGGCATAATATCCAATATGATTTTAGTGGTTGAATTTGTTTTTGAAACGCCACGAGAAATTTGTAAAATTGGAGGACCTGATAGACCGTAATCACAAAACAGTACTTCACCAAAATCCCTTCTTATATTCTTGCCATCGATATTTAAAGTAGCGTTTGCGTTGATTTTAACGCCTTTAAGTTGTTTTACAATGTCAGTTTCAGTTTTTATTTGAACAATAGCAGGAGAAGTTTTAACAGATTTAAAACCTGCTTTTTTAAGTATTTCAAATACATTTGCGGTGCATCCTAATCTTTCACCACCCGAAAGCAAACCCGTAGCAATTACAAGATTTTTTGATAAAAAGCTCATGGGACCACAAATGACCTTGTAATTGTTTCCTGATGTTTGTATGTTAGTTACGGTAGTTTCTAAATGGGTAATGACACCAAGTTCATCACAAGCAAAACGAAGACAATCTACTACTGATGAAGCCTGAAAAGATGATGGGTAGCACTTTTCGCCCTCAAAAGCAAAATTGACACCAATGCTATTAAAGAACTTCTCTGTAAAAACAATATCATATTTTTCGAGTGCATATTTGCAGAATTCATTATCCTCGCCGTGGTAGCGAGAGATTTCGATATTACGGTTTGATATATTGCACCTGCCGTTACCTGTTATTGACAACTTCTTTCCTACCCTTGGTAGTGACTCAAAAAGCCTAACAGTGCTACCGGGCATCATTTGTTTGAAATATACGGCACAGCAAAGTCCTGCAGCGCCACCACCGACAATTATCAAATCATTCGTCATAATGTTACCTCTATACTTTATTGTTTTAATATTAGCATAAACCGACTAAATTTGCAAATTATTTTGGACATTGACCGACATAATACCTCTAAGTACTTGAAATTTTATAAAAAACATATATAATGTTAAATATACAAAACTTAAGGAGAAAAACATTTTGGAAAGAGATGCAATTTCCGCAGGTGTTTCAAAAATCGGCGGATTATTTTCTACGGCAGATATTAGAATTTTAATTTGTTACATACTTTCAACATTCGATGAGCCTATATCAGGAACTATGTTTTGCGAAACTCTACATACTGAAGGTATTGCAAACATTTTTGAATTAAGCGATTCATTAGCATTTTTAACCAACAGCGGACACATTGAAGAATTGGATGATGGTGATTTTATAATAACCGACAGTGGCCGCCATGTTGCAGATACGTTAAATACCAACCTTTCGGTTATCGTTAAAGAAAGAGCATATACTGCTGTTTTAAAAATGATGGTAAAACTTCGTAACGCAAAAGAAACAGATTTTATGATTACACACGAAGATGACCGCACTTTTTTAACCTGTTCAGCACTCGACCGTGGAAGAGAATTTATGAGTATCAAACTTTTATTGGGAGATGAAGACCAAGCCATCTTTATCAAACAAAAATTCTTGGAAAATACATCGGAGATTTTTTCTAAATTATTAGAAATGCTAACTCGAACAGACAAATAAAAACCACCCACGTTGTGGGTGGTTTTTATTTTATTCATTAAGCATCCAAACAGCCATTTCGCTGTCATAATCATAAGTTTTACCTGCACTTGAATAATCGCATAATTTGATTTTTTCGCCGTTTTCGGTTTCAGCAGTAAGACAAATAATCGTTTCGAAATCAGCAGTTGCACTTTGAGTAACGGCATATCCGTCAACATTTTTAATATGAAGAGGAACTGATAGGTCGTAACCAAATCTTGCATCTTGCGCAAGCATAATCGGACCTCTTTGTAATGCAATATGATTTTTTGCAAGTGGGTCTTCTTCATCAAATGCCGGGACTGTTACAGTGTTTGTTCCCCAGACAATCTTATTCATAAGAATTTGACTACCATAAGGAATAGGTTTAATAATAGAAACAGGCATATCAAGGGTAATTTTCAACTTTTGAGTTCCCTTTTTAATATCAACACATTGATATCCACTATCAGCAGAAATTTCCTCACCATTATTTGCGATTATAGTTTTCTTACTGAATTCAGGAATTCTAAGTTTTAATACAAAATCAGTTTCGCTTTCGGTGTTGATTTCGATAACATTGTCAGCGGGATACTTAGTATTTATATCAATTTTAACCTTTTTGTCGCCTATATTAGTAGTATAAGTTCCGTTAATATATAGATTAAGAACAAGGCCGTCCTCATAATTCATAAGCGCTGTTCTTGCAGCACTACCAACACCTAAAGAACTTATACAAACACAGCAACCATAATACTGATCGTTTTCCATGATTCTAAATCCGGCAATACTTACACCACGTTTACCTCTTGTAAGTGGGCTGCAACTATCAAATGGCAGTGCAGTGTGATAAAAACTCTCAGGTATATTTGCATATTTAACACGCTGAATTTTTAATTGAGTGTTAACAGCACCCAAATATGCATTATAATATGAAGTTTCAAAAGCATTTATGTATTTCGGGTCGCCGGTCAATAAATTGAGCTGCATAAAGAACTTCATAATGGTAACAGTTACACAGGTCTCTTGCATTTCGTGTTGATTGGTAGTATTTGCTTGACGTACACGAGAATGATCAAAAACTTCACCAGAGCAACCTGCAGCGCCAACTACAGTTAACTCGTCTTCTATAATCATATCAGCAAAATTTATTATAGCAGTCTTGTACCATTCTTCGCCTGTTATTCTGTAAAGTTCAAGAAGTCCCTCAAAGCATGAAGTCATTTCATATGCCTTGGTTGTAGGATATTGATGAATGCGAAGTTGTTTTTTGTATGCTAAACGGAAAATATTTTCAACATAAGTTCCGCCCTCATCTGCAATATACTTTGCAAAATCAAGGTATTTTTCCTTATTTGTGATTGAGTAAAGACGAACAACAGGTTCAAGGAGCGAGGATGAGTTTAGACCATACCAATGTTTGGCAGTTCTGGTAATTGGAGTTTTTCCATCGGCTGCATATCCTATTTTCGAAATTATATAATCTAATTGTTTTTCCATAGAAGAAATAATTTCTTTTTCAAACTGCTCATCATCATTAATTTCAAGAAAATACTGCATACCGAGAAGTACGTATTTTCTGCACCAAACGTCCCAACCTCTGAATTCATCAGAAGCATCGTATGTAGAGATTCTTCCCAATTCATCTTGGGTCTTCATTATATCTTTAACAGAATTTTTTAAAACTTTAAAGAGCTCGGAGTTACGTGTATATGAATAAACAAAACAACCACCACGCATTGTTTTGCCCCAATATTCACCTCTCCAACCGCCATCTCCATCCGAATGAATTTCGAACTGTCTAACAAAGCGTTGCCACAATTCCAAATCAAGAAGTTGATTTACTTCCATAAATTTTGCGGTTTTATCGGTTATTTCATCAAATTTGTATGTGTTTTTGTAATTTATAAAATGCTTATCGGTTTTGACTCTTGGGAAATTTGCTGTGTTTTCCTTATAAAATGTTTTCATTTTAATCATTCCTAACTACATAAAATATTGCTTTAATTATACATTAGCAAAAAATTATTGTCAATAAAAAAACACCGATAAACGGTGTTTTTTAGATAGAATTTACGTTTTCTATTAATTTTGAAAAAACAATATTAAAACCAAAAATCGAGTCGTCATTTTTAGCAAAAATAGTTTCTGACACAAGTGTTTCTTCTGAACCATCGTGAGATTTAACAGTTACAAAAGTTGTGAAAGTATAGGTTAGGTCATCATTTAACTTCAACGAAACAGCTTTATGCTCGTATTTTGAAAATCCTCGCGGAATTATATACACAAAGCCTTCTTTGAATTCAAAACCTTCATTTACTTCGGAAAAATCATATATCTCAAAACCAAACATATCGTTTAAATAAGAGTTGACAACATATTGAGAAATATAATCAGAATTTTCAGCATCACGCTGGTCCAAAACAGCGATGATAGAATTGTTTACAATTGAATCTAAATTTTCAAAATCTTCGCCGTAAACATAGTTGTGGTTTAACATATTAAGAAATCTCGCTTCCAAAACCTTATTTTCATCAACAACAGGTTTAGTGTCACTTTCGGCAGCACTTAAATTTGAAACAAGGGGTAAAGTGATAATTACAAATGTTAACATTACAGAAATAAATTTTAAAATGTTCTTTTTCATAATGATCCCCACATTGAAACTATTTTTATTATTATATAATCTAAGTTAACATAATAACAACAACAAAACCGTGACAAATAATTTCAAGTTTGTAATTTTTAGCGTAGAAAATTTAATATTTAATTACAACTTGTAATATTTTTTCGCTAATCTTACAAAATTAGTAATTTAAGTTATGAAAAATGCCGAATTTTATAACATTTACATAGTTTTTGTAAATATTTCGTAAAAATATTAGTTGTATTATACAAATTTATGTGCTATAATTTTTATTGTAAAGTTATTGCACAAAGGAGTGTATTACATTGAAAAATTATTCTGCAAATCAAATCCTTAATATCGCCCTTTTAGGACACGGCGGTTCGGGAAAAACCACTTTTGCTGATGC
>JAZOQF010000029.1:0-2514 GCA_045655905.1 Acutalibacteraceae bacterium
GCTTCCCCCTATACCGACAACAAAACGGGTACATCCCTTCTGCAATGCATCCAGAATCAGTTCTCCTGTACCGAAAGAACTGGTCTCCATGGGATTTTGTTGCTCTTTCCGGATTAGCGGAAGACCGCTGATGGAAGCCATTTCTATAAAAGCCGTACTTCTGTCGGAAGATATGCCATATTGTGTTTGAATGCTTTCCATGCATGGATTATGCGCGTAGAGGGAGTGCCAAGTAGCTTCTGTTGTTTCCATGATGACGGAAAGTGTCCCTTCGCCGCCATCCGCAATGGGGATGCATACAATTTCGTTATTGGGCGATAATTTGAGAATGGCCTCGGCCACTGCTTTTTCTGCATCAGCCGAGCTCAAACTCCCCTTGAAGGAGTCTATGGCAAGAATGATTTTCATAACGGTCTTAATTTGTTGCTAAAATAAGACATTTAAATAGGATAGCCAATATTGATGGATTATTATTGATCTGATATCTTTATTTTGCAAAAATAATTCTTTAAACACTTGACAGGACTTTTTAAAGAGATGAAGAACTTTTTGAAAAAGTCTTTGATGTTTTCTTGAAAACACTTTGACGAATTCATGAATGCGCCTTGATGCGTTGATGAATCTCCCTTGACGCGCTTGCATGTTTGTTTGTAAATACGGTGTTTTTGTCTTGTCATCCAGAGCGAAGCGAGTGATCTCGTGGACATAAAGCAATGAATAATAAAGTGGATGCACACGAGATCCTTCGTCGCAAAGCTCCTCTGGATGACAGAATAGAGAATTGTCATATAGAATCACATACACATCTGCAACGGAAGTCCAGACGTTTGAAAATCAGCATGTTCCTGTTGCAAATGCGCTGAAACCCATCTGCCACATCTGTTGCGGTGCAGTGGCAGATGAGTGTTGCCCGTTGCAGATGATCTGCCACCATAGCCCGTTGATTCATCGTATGATATGCTTTCGTTGCAGTGTTGCAGAGATTATTGCGAATACCCTGATGTACAAGTGGAAAAATGAGGAATAAATGCTGTTTAGGATTTGTTCGGTCTTGGTTTTCCGTATGGTATTTCCGGTTCATTCAGTACTGTTGATTCTGGTTCATCCAACCAATAAGGGATTTGTAAAAATTCGTTTGGCGTATAAACTGGTATAGCCGATTTTGTGAAATCTTTGGGATTTCGGGTGATGATGTAATCAGTGGCGAAAGGTAAGGAAGATTGATATTGCACTGCGTCCTCGAAATCATTCCATCCACAGGCCATTGCTTCTTTGATTGTGATTTTTTCTAAATGTGTAATAGTGGTGAATGATGCTATTTTTTTTAGATGTTCAATGACAGTTTGGATGCAAAAACCATATTTTTTAGCAATGTAAACAGTGTTGATATACGATAATGCAGAAATGCCAATGCATACTTTGTTCATATATGCCAATGCGAAAAGTCTCTTCGCTTCCTGGAAAAATGGTTCTCGATGGCAAATCAAATCCACCAAGATGTTAGTGTCAAGAAAAAGTCGTTTCATTGTTAAATGTATTTTTCGGTAATTAAAGCTTCTATTCCATTCTCATCTGCCGGTACGGATTTTTCTCCCTTTAGGGAAAGGGTTTCTACAAATGCCAAAGCTTCTTCCAAATTTTTGTGGGGAAGATTTCTTTCTTGAGTTAAAGATGCGTTTAGGCGAGCGGCCAAGGCTCTCTTTACACTCTCCGTTTGTTGATTGAGGATGGTCCATAGGGCATCTATGGTGGAACTTTCGTTTGGATGTTGTATTGTGGTTGCCATAATGATAGATTTTATTGTTTTTGCAAAAGAACAAATTATTTGGCAGAAATCCTAACCAATCTTTACTTTTTCTGAAAGAAATCATATTCGGTTCATTCGGAGGGTGAATAGGGTGAAGGGCCCGTGAAGCATGTTATATGTATATGCATATACGCGTGCGCGTAATAATATTAAGGTGTCATCTGAAAACCGTTTGCAGATGTCCTGAAATCCCCCGGAAACCAACCCCTCTACAAATCAGCGACTTAGCGAAAAGTTTGCAGAAAGTTTGAAAAAAGTGGATGCAAACATTTGGCAGATATGTTGTAAAGCAGTAATTTTGCATCCGCTTTCGAGAGAGAAACGCAGATGAGTTGAAATACTGAACAAAGGGACTGAGTGATGAACTTCCGCTTTGAAAAATAAATTTTCAAAAAAAACTTCAAAAAGTTTTGGTAGTTCAAAAATAAGCCTTACCTTTGCATCCGCTTTCCGAAAGAAAGCCATAAAGAAGAGTTCTTTGAAAGATTTAGATATAAGCAAGCAAGTAGTACAAGATTTGTCTGAAATATGACAGATAACAGAAACCGTCAATACTTAATAAATAAAGTAAAGATACAGATTCGGTTCTTGAGCAGATTAAAACATCCATAGCAATATGGAAAAAGATATTTTACAATGAAGAGTTTGATCCTGGCTCAGGATGAACGCTAGCTACAGGCTTAACACATGCAAGTCGAGGGGCAGCA
>JAZOQF010000030.1:0-3977 GCA_045655905.1 Acutalibacteraceae bacterium
GCACCGTTTTTATCGGTAAAAAGGCGGTTATGAATATTATGAAGTTCGATACCCTTAAATTTAAGGTCTTTTGCCACCTGACAAAACTCCTCGAAAGTATTTTCATGCCAACCCTTTGTTAAAAATGAAAACTTCATAAAATCTTACGCCTCCTCGTAAACAATTTTGTTAACAGCATTGATGTATGCACGCACACTTGCTGCTAAAATATCCTCTGAAATACCGTTGCCTGAATATAACTTTCCTCCACTTCTGAGTTTTACAACAGCCGAGCCCAAAGCCTGCTTACCCTCGGTTACAGACTGAATTTGGAAATCGTCAAGCTCAAAGTGATGACCGATAATCTGCTCAACGGCCAAGAATGCAGCATCAACAGGACCATCACCAAGGCAAATACCCTGAAGTTGTTTGCCATCTTTTTCCATTGTGATTTGTGCGGTTGTAGAAATGATGTTACCGCTGTTTATAACATAATTAACAAGCTTGTATGTGGGTGGCACTTGAAGCGCTACGCTTGCAACAATAGCGTCAAGTTCTTTTGAGCCTACCTGTCTTTTTTCAGCAACACGCAAGAACTCCTCGTACACCTTTGCCCCGTCCTCATCGGTCAAATCGTAACCCAATTTCATAACCTCGGTCAAAACGGTTTCTTTTGTGTCATTCTTGTTGAGTTTTATACCGTTTTCATCACCTACAACATTTGTAACCGACATTTTTTCACTCTTAGCATTGTCGATGATACGCTCAATTTGTTTAATAATTCTGTTCATCTCGGTGTATTTAAGAGAACTTTCAAATCCGTTTGCCGCACCGCAATTCTTTACAATGCTACCCATTGTTTCAAGCTCGACTTCGCTCGAAGAAACAGCGGTCTTTATAACATCTGCGCCGTTTTTAATAGCAACAACTGCATTAGCAGGAGCCAAACCGTTTTTATTGTTTGCTGAAATACCGAAACTCAAGCCGTCAGGTATGTAGGACTTGATTTTAGCAATGAACTCACCGAAATTATCGGGCATCATTTCAGCGGCGTTATCACAAACGGTGATAACTGTAGCACCGCTTTCGCAAGCTGCAACAATAATATCCTTTAAAAAATCTTCCTCTGCACGAGTAGCGTCTACTGCGCAAAACTCAACATCGCCAAAGTTTTCCTTTGCCTTTGAAACAAGCTTTGAAACTGTTTCGAGCATCTTAGGAGCTTTCATGTGACAGGTGTACTCCATACCAACAGTGGATACAGGCACCTCTACCCTGATACGTGGTTTCTGGGCAGTTGCAAGAGAAGCTATCGCATTTTCGAGACTCTCCTCGGTGTAACCTGCTCCCACAGAAATAACGCTTTCTTTTACAAAGGAAGCAATAGTTTTAATTAGTAATGTATCTGTCTTTACATTGTTCACAGACTCAAGCTCTACCGTGTCAACACACAGTTTATCCAACTGACGTGCGATTTCAAGTTTCTCCTTAAAAGAAAAGCTTTGATTTTCTGCCATTAAGGTTTTGTCAAAAATTTTGATGTTCATTTTAAAAACTCACTTTCCGTCTTTAATGTCAGCCCAGAGCAATAAAAAAGCCCTGAGACTGCTTTTCGCAATCTCAAGGACGAAATAAATCCGTGGTACCACCCTGATTACCGTTAGAAACGGTCACTCTGTAAGCTCTAACAAGCTTTATGCCATGATAACGGGGCAAACCGTAACGACTTAATATAAGTTCAGCCGTTCTGCTCCGGAATGAGACTTTTCCTACACCTTGGTATCGGCTTTCACCAACCGCCGACTCTCTGAAACACAAACTGTGCAAAAAATAATTCCTTCAACGCATTTAATTGAAGATAGTATATCACCTATTATCACTTTTGTCAATAGTAATTAAATTTTTTTGCAATTTTCCTCTTGACTAATGAGAAGAGTTGTGATATTATAGTTTTCGTTCCGATATGCGGGTGTAGTTCAATGGCTAGAATCCCAGCCTTCCAAGCTGGTCGTGTGGGTTCGATTCCCATCACCCGCTCCAAAATGAAAGCATCAACTTTATGGTTGGTGCTTTTATTTTTTAGTCTGTTATTTGATAGGAATCGAACTGCGTTCGCTCTCTTGCGGTTAGCGGCTCTGCCCTCACTGCCGTGGCGCAATCGCCGACCGCGGCGCTTCCTTATGCTCCCTCTATCCGCCACAGGCGGCGGTCGCAACGTCACCCATCACCCGCTCCAAAAGAGAAGTTGTGCCTTTAGGTGCAGCTTCTCTTTTTTGTTATACGGATGGGAATCGAACAAGGAATGATAACAAAAACCCTCGACAGCGTAATGCTTTCGAGGGTTTTTTTAATACCTTTAATTCTTAAGACTCTGTAGTGGAGCGGGGATTCTACCTGCTCTGTCGATAAATTTCTTAGGTGATTTTGTGAGGTTTACCTTCATTATCGGTCCGGAGCCCAAAAGTCCGCCAAACTCCAAGGTCTCGCCTGCTTTTTTACCAATAGCGGGGATTACTCTGACAGCGGTAGTCTTGCTGTTTACCATACCGATTGCCGCCTCATCTGCAATAATTGCAGAAATGACCTCTGCCGGTGTCTCACCCGGTATTGCTATCATATCAAGACCTACCGAGCAAACGGCTGTCATAGCCTCTAATTTTGAAAGTTCCAAGTCGCCTGATTTTGCGGCGGCTATCATACCTGCATCCTCAGATACTGGAATAAATGCACCTGACAACCCACCAACATAGGACGACGCCATTACGCCACCCTTTTTAACAGCATCGTTAAGCATAGCCAATGCTGCGGTGGTGCCGTGTGTGCCACAGGTTTCAAGACCCATTTCCTCTAAGATATGTGCCACAGAGTCGCCGATTGCAGGGGTTGGTGCTAAAGATAGGTCAACAATGCCAAAAGGTACACCCAAACGACGTGAAGCCTCGGTGCCAACTAACTGTCCCATTCTCGCGATTTTAAACGCAGTTCTCTTGATAATTTCCGCCAACTGTCCCAAATCGCCGTCAGGACACTTTTTAAGTGCTGCCTGAACAACACCGGGACCTGAAACGCCAACGTGAATAACACAGTCAGGCTCACCCACACCGTGGAAAGCACCTGCCATAAACGGAGTGTCCTAAACAGCGTTACAGAAGACAACCAACTTTGCACAGCCGATACAATCTCTGTCAGCTGTGATTTCTGCTGCCTCTCTCACAATTTGTCCCATAAGCTTTACAGCGTCCATATTAATACCTGCTTTTGTGGAGCCGATATTAACAGATGAACAAATATTATTAGTTACCGACAATGCCTCGGGTATGGAGCGAATAAGTGCCTCATCCCCTGCCGAAAATCCCTTGTGTACCAAGGCAGAATAACCACCTATGAAGTTAACACCTGTGGCATCTGCTGCTTTTTGCAAGGTTTTGGCAAACTTAACTGGGTTTCCGCCGCTTGCTGCCGCTACCATAGCAATAGGTGTTACAGAAATACGCTTATTGATAATCGGAATACCGTATTCCTTTTCGATATCCTCTGCCACCTTAACAAGGTTTCCTGCAAGACGGGTTATTTTATCGTAAATCTTTTGACACGCCTTATCGGCATCACTATCGGCACAATCTAAAAGAGAAATACCCATTGTGACAGTACGAATGTCAAGATTTTCTTCGGAAATCATATTTATGGTTTCCATTATATCTCTAATATTTATCATTGTGTTTCCCCTTAAATTCTGTGCATTGAATTAAAAACATCCTCGTGCATTACTCGGATATCAAGGCAGTTTTCTTTGCCTAAATTTTTCATTTTGTCTGAAAAAACTGAAAAATCACAGCTTGATTTTGAAATATCGGTAAGCATTACCATTACAAAAATATCGTCCAAAACCGACTGCGTAATGTCCAATATATTTACATTACACTCGTTACAAACATTGCTGACCTTTGAAATAATTCCGACAGCATCCTTTCCCATTACAGATACAACAGTTCTCATTT
>JAZOQF010000031.1:0-1866 GCA_045655905.1 Acutalibacteraceae bacterium
TACACAATCTGCATTTTAACCCTTGCCTTAAAACCAAAATCAGGTTTTGAATTCTCAAAATCGGCATTAACATTGATTTCCTTGAAACCGACACTTGCCACCGAGTCAAGTATAGCCGTAACGGGATATACTGCTGAACAAACAGTTCCGTACTCAATAGCAGTCAGCGCCGCATCGGGTGTTCCAACATTAATATTAAGCCTTACATTACATATATTAATGTACCTTAAAAGCCACTTTATATGTGAAAATATAGTGCCTACAAGATGCATTATCTCTTTTACGGCGCCCGTAAAGCCCTTTTTGTTTTTGACCTTTGTGAAATAGGCTTTGGCGTCTCGTAAAACAGACCTCTTTTTACCCTTTTGTTTGCCGTCGGTTTTTTTACTGTCACCCTTATTCCCCTTTTCAGAGTTAAAAAGGGTGATTTTTAAAAAACTCACCTTGAATTTAAAATCATCCGTATATTCCAAATCCACAACAACAGGGATGAAGAGAACACCCAAAACAATTAACAGTACTAAGGTGAAAAGATTTAAAAAAATCAATTTTCATTCTCCTCGGTTGTCATTTCAAGCTGTTCGCCCACGTCGCTTACAACATTCTCATTCTTAGGAAGCTCAGGCAACTCGGACAAATCGGAAATACCAAAACAACGCAAAAAGTTTTTGGTTGTGCCATAAAGTAAAGGTTTACCCGGGAGTTCAAGTCTGCCCTGCTCTTCAATAAGTCCTTTTTCCACAAGGGTGGAAACAACACCCGAACAGTCAACACCACGCACCTGCTCAACGAAGGATTTGGTGACAGGCTGATTATATGCCACAACAGCCAAAACCTCCAAAGCCGCCGATGAAAGCGGTGTTCTGCGTCTTATATCAAAAGCTCTTTTAATATATTCGGCATACTTTTCCTCGCTTGCCATCTGGTAGGTGTTTTCAAGTCTTACTATTACAATTCCACGATTGTTTGTTTTATATTCATCTGCCAATATATCGGCTGTTTTAACAACCTTTTCGGGTGTGATTTCAAATGTCTGAGCCAAACGTTCAATGCTCATAGGTTCGCCCGAAGCAAAAAGCACCGCTTCGAAAGCTCTTACTAATTCATTATTGTTCATTCTTCTTATGCCCCTTAATAAGTGTGATTTCCATATCTTCGCCCTCGCCCTCAATCTTAACGCGATTTGCCTTACAAAGCTCGAGAACGGCTAAAAAAGTAGCTACGAGTTCCGAACGGCTTGTTGCGGTCTTGTAAAGCGAGTTCAAGTTCTTTTTACCGCCTGTGAAAAGATTTCGGATAACGAATACTATTTTGGTAGATACCGCAACGATTTTCTTTGCCACGATTTTCCTAAACGGAGCATCATTTACAGGCATTTTTCTTTTGCCTCTGCCAACAGCCGAAAGATATGCTGCGTACATATCCTCTTTTTCGTGAACAAGTTCGTATGTCTTGTCGAAATCGTATTCGCTGGGGGGTCTTACAAACTTGTCAAACCCACCTTGCATTAAAGAAAGCTTTTTTGCCATCTGCTGACATACTAAGTATTCAAGAAGTTCCCCTGTCAATTCTTCTTTTAGCTTTACAACATCCTCGTGTTTTGGTAACAAACTAACCGTTTTAATGTAAAGCAAACGAGAAGCCATCTCCAAAAAGTCGCTTCCTATTTCCATTTGGTCTTCCTCTAAAAGCCTTATCTGCTCAAGATACTGGTCGATAAGCTCTAAAAGGGGTATATCATAGATATTAAGCTTGTTTCGGGCAATTAACTGCAAGAGTAAATCAAGCGGTCCTTCAAAACCCTCAAGCTTATACGATAATACTGTTTGTGACATAAAGTTACCTCTACATAAAAATACTGAAAAT
>JAZOQF010000032.1:0-3658 GCA_045655905.1 Acutalibacteraceae bacterium
GCCTTATAAGATTCCAAACCGTCGTCATCGGCTAAAAGAGCGGTCTCGGGCTCAAATTTCACCTCAGGCGAAGTGTATTTCATCTCGCTTTCTGGGATATATGGTGGATTACAAATTATAAGGTCAACACTTTCCTTTTCAAAATCGGGTTCTTTGAAAACATCACCCTTTAAAGCAGTTGCATTAACATTGTTAAGCCTGATGTTTTCTTCGAGATATCTAAAAGCTTCATCGTACTTTTCGACCATTGTAACCTTTGCCTTTGGAATTTCTGCGGCAACAGTAATTCCAAGGCAACCACTGCCCGCGCACAGGTCTAAAACTGTGGGGGAGTCGATTTCCTTTAAACACTCCAAAGCGGCCTCGACAACCGTCTCACTGTCGGCCCTAGGTATTAGCACTCCAACGCCCACCTTGTAAGGTCTGCCGTAAAACTCCCACTCGCCAAAGATATACTGCAAGGGGTACCTGACCTCACGCTGATGAATAAGCGCTATCAGATTGTTCTCCTGAAATTCGGTAAGCTTCTTATTGTAATCGCTCAAAATCTGTGACGGGGTAAAGCCTGTTATGTGCATTATAATCTGCTTTGCCTCGAAGACGTAGTCCTCAATTCCCGCCTTTTCGAGCCTCTTTTTTGTTTCGTTATATGCTTCAAATATTGTCATTTTCCGGTGTTTCTTCCTCAGTCTTTTCGCTACACGCCTTAAATGCGGCAATAGCGATTTCAATCATACCATCATCAGGCTCTTTTGTGGTTATTCTTTGCAACCACAATCCCGGAGCCGAGATTGTTCTGGTTATTACGTTATCGTATTTTCCGCAAATCTTTAAAATTTCAAAACCGACACCACATGTCACAGGTATTAAAAGAATTTTGATAAGTATCCACAACAGCGCAGAATCGTAAACACCTTTAAACAAAATCTGTGCCACAGTTGAAATTATGACACTAACCAAAATCATAAGTATCATAAAGGATGTGCCGCACCTTGGATGGAAACGCTTTTGTTTTTTTACATTCTCGACCGTCAGTTCCAAACCGTTTTCATAGCAAAAAATCGTTTTGTGCTCGGCGCCGTGATACATAAAAGTGCGCTTTATATCCTTCATAAAGGACACACCCCAAACATACGCCACAAAAACAGTTAGTTTTAAAAACTGCTCAATAAGCGAACGTGTAACCGAACTAAAGCTCTTACCTAAAAGGACTTCAAGTCCGCCAACTGCAAATCGAGGCAAGGCGGTAAATAAAACGAGTGCCAAAATAACTCCCAAAACCGACCCTAAAACCATAACTGCATTTATAAGCAGATTTTCATTTTTCTTATCTTTTTCGGTTTTTTCCTTCTCACCCTCATCCAAATCGGTAAATCCCGATTTTTCAGCAGAAAGCATAAGTGCCTTGTAGCCGTTAATCATAGCTTCAACAAACGAAACCACGCCACGGATTATGGGTAAGGTCAAAATTTTATATTTTTTACGAAGATTTAACTCCTCAGGCTCAAAAACTTCAATTTCTCCGTCTTTAGTTCTGACGGCAATTGCAGATTTATCAGGGCTTTTCATCATAATGCCCTCAATAAGTGCCTGACCTCCTATCGAGGTGTATTTATTCTTGGACATCCTCTGTCTCCTTAGTATCAACAGTTTCTTCTTGTGCTTCAGTCGTGGTCGGTATTAGTTCGGCCGTTTCATCATAGGGTTCTTCCTCAGGCTCATAAAGCGGTAAGACTATCGTTATAGTGGTGCCCGCACCCTCAGTACTTTCAATAAACAAAAGTCCTTTGTGTTGCTTAATGATTTCATCAGCAACCGCAAGGCCGATACCTGAACCTCGTACTGTTTTGTTTGCTTTATAGAATTTCTCCTTAACACGGTCAATATCTGCAGCGGGAATACCAACACCCGTATCGGTAACGGTAATTCTAACACAGCCCTCCTCAGTGGTTTGTGTTATAAGCACCTGACCACCGTTTTCGGTGTATTTCACCGCATTGTCGATGATATTTATAAACACTTGTTTTAGTCTGTCACCATCGCCCAAAACCTCAAGTTGTTCTGTTGGCGGATTGAAGACGAAGTCAATACCGTTTTGCTTTGAAAGCTCGGCATACATATCAGCCGACTCGGTAAGAATTTGAGTGACATTAAGCGGCATTGAATTAACCTGCAGTCTGCCTGTTTCCATTCTTGAAAAATCAAGCAAATCTTCAACAAGCCCCGAAAGACGGTTTGCCTCACTAAGAACCACGTCAAGTCCTCTGCCAACTAACTCGTCATCCTCGCCCAAACTCATTCTTGCAGTTTCACCCCAACCTCTGATAGCGGTAAGGGGCGTGCGAAGTTCGTGTGACACGGAAGATATAAAATCATTTTTAAGGTTCTGCGCCTCATAAAGCTCAGATGCCATATAGTTTATGGCTTCACACAATTCGCCGATTTCATCACTTTTTGGAATTTCAATTCTCGATTCAAGGTCACCCATTGCAATCTTTCTTGCAATATTGCTAACCTCTTTAATGGGGTTAACTATCGATTTTATAAAATAAACGCCCGAAAAACCGAAAATCATAAGAACGCCGACAGCTACAAATACCGCCACCAGAGTGAAATTAAGCGACAAACGATTAAGCGCTTTTAAGGAAACCAACCAACGGTATGCTCCCAAGAATTCGCCGTCATTATCGTAAAGAGGAGTTGAGCAGATTAAAATATCCTCGCCACCCTCGGTTTCGGTTTTAAGAGCATACGGTTTGCCGCTATCCTTGGCCTTTGTGAAATCGGCAAGTTCACTCTTTGATGATTCAAAGCCTGATGTGGAAACTATGATTTCGCCTGTATGGTTGATAACCTGAATTTCCATTTTTGTTTTGTAACGGAACTGTCCTGCAAGATCTATCGCAGAGTCGGTGAAACTACTGCGAGTGGCTCCACTCAAAGAGTAAAATTCATAAGAATAATCGTTAGCCAAAACCTCTACTCGCTCGTAATAGATGGAACGGAAAAGAATAGAGAAGGCAATTGTCGCAACGGTTACAAAAACAGCAACAATAGCAAACACGTTTAAAAACCAACGCATTTTAATGCTTCTGAATTTTATTTCCAAATTGAATCTTTTTTCCACTCTTGCCCTCTCCTTTCTGAATTTTTAAAACTTTATTATCCTACATTCCACTTGTAACCCATACCCCAAACAGTAACGAGGTGCTGTGGGTTTGACGGGTCGTTTTCTATCTTTTTGCGAAGTCGTCTTATATTAACGTCAACAATTTTTTCTTCACCGTAGTAGTTACTACCCCAAACCTTGTTAAGAATTTCGGTTCTGTCAAGCGCTACATCGGGATTTGTAAAGAAGAATTCCACCATCTGGAACTCTACCTGTGTAAGTTCTATGTTAACGCCACTTTTAACAAGGGTTCTGCGTCTAAGATTTAGGGTAAACTCACCAAGCGTAATATCATCATTCGGAACCGGCACAACTTTCTTATTCTGCATTTCCACTCTGCGATAAAGCGAATCTACACGTGCAAGCAGTTCGGTTGGACTGAACGGTTTTGTTATGTAATCGTCAGCACCAAGCATAAGACCGCTTATTTTATCCATTTCTTGCGTACGAGCAGTAAGCATTATAATGCCCAAGGTGTCGCTTCTTTTT
>JAZOQF010000033.1:0-3016 GCA_045655905.1 Acutalibacteraceae bacterium
GAATTTTACTCTTAACCGTAGATATACTTTTAAGTCTGCGGCAAATGTGCCTGTGGCAATGACGAAGGTTTTTGGATTTTATTTAGTTTTTACTCCGCTATCTACATATCTTGGGAATTTAGCTGAGAGCATTGGTGTGAATGATTTTATCATTTTAATTATAACAATGCTTGCGAACTTTGTTTTGGAATTTCTGTTCTGCAAGTTTGTTGTGTATCGTGGCAAGGAAGATACGTTGGAAAAGTGATGCTTATTGAACAGATTAAGTAAGGGGAATTTAAGATGGAAGATATAAAAAGCAATGTTGCTAAAAATATAACCGAGCTTCGTATTCTAAATAATATGACGCAGATGGAACTCGGAGAGAAATTAAACTATTCTGATAAGACGATATCCAAATGGGAAAGGGCAGAATCTTCTCCCGATTTATCCGCATTGGTTGAGATGGCAGATCTTTTTGGCGTTACGCTCGATTACCTTGTAAGGTCAGAAAATATCGAAGAAGCAGTTGTTGAGCATAAGACCAAAGAAGTAAAATACAATCGCCGTGCTGTTTCGTATATTGCAGAAGGCGGTGGTTGGATTATTGCTATATTTGCTTTTATCATTACAACCTTAATTACTAATCAAATGACATTCCAATGGTTGTATTTTGTATATGCTCTGCCGGTTGTACTAATTGTGAAACTGATTTTTAATTCTATTTGGTTTAATCCCCGACACAATTACCTCATCATATCGGCACTTATGTGGTCGATACTTGCGACCATTCATATTACATTTTTATATTTCAAGGTCAATGTTACGCTCATTTATTTGTTGGGTGTTGCAGGACAAATTGTAATAGTTCTGGCATCGCACATTAACAAACCAAAAACTAAATAGGCATATAAAAACGCCCTGTTTCGCTTGAAAACAGGGTGTTTTTTAAGTAATTCTCCGAAACGGAGAGCCGTAGAAAACCGATTCTACGACACGAAATCCGATATGTAGACATACTTCTCGAATACTTAGGTTTACTCTTCTCTATTATTGAAGATATAATAGGGCTTGATAATTTTAATCGAATGCCAAAGGAGTAGAGAAATGAGTAGAGAAATACCAATTTTCTTTTCAACCGATGATAATTACATACCCTATCTTGATGTGGCTATAGCTTCTCTTATCGCCAATGCATCCAAGGACTATAATTACAGGATTATTGTTTTAAATACAGGTCTTTGTGCTGAAAATATCGCTAAGGTAAAGTTGAACGAACGTCCCGGCTTCGTTATTGATTTTATTGATATTTCAAAACAAATAGAAAACATAAAATCGCATTTTAAGAACGTATATCATTTTTCAATTGTAACCTATTACCGACTTTTTATTGCCTCTTTGTTTCCGCAATACGACAAGATAGTATATCTCGATTGCGACCTTGTTGTGCTTGGTGATATATCGGAGCTTTATAATGCCCCTCTTGGTAATAACATCTTGGGCGCGGCACCTGAGCAATATGTTCAAAACACGGAAGAATTTAGACTCTATGCAAAGATAGCCCTTGGCGTTGATCCTGACGGGTATGTGAATGCGGGAGTTTTAGTAATAAACCTTAAAGAGTTCAGACAGAACAGAATCGAAGAAAAATTTGTCGAACTTATTACTAAATACGATTTTGATTTACTCGATCCCGATCAGGCGTATCTGAATTACCTTTGCCGTGATAAAATTTATATGCTTCCAAATGGGTGGAACAAAGAGCCTATGCCTTTGACCTGCGAAGGCGCAAAAAATATCGTTCATTACGCACTCTACAAAAAGCCTTGGCAATATGATGATGTAATGGACGGCGAAGTCTTTTGGCTTTATGCGGAAAAATCCCCGTTTTATGAACAGATACTTGAAAACAAGGCTGCATTTGGAATCGAGGAAAAGGCAAAAAAGGAAATTGCTGCAAGAGAAATTCTTGAACACGCAAAAGTAATCGTTGCATCGGATTACACATTTTCAAAAATAATTCGTAGGAGTTAAACAATATGGAAAAATCTGCTCATAAATTAGAACTGCTTAGAAGAATAGCAGAACTTGAGAAAAAAGAATTATGGCATCTTGATGTAGAAGATGACCCTGAAACTTATCCGCTTATGCCGGATAAAATAGATTACCTTAACGAGAAATTCTCTAATAAAATCAAAAATAAAATCGCTAATATTTTCGGTGCGCGTTTCTTTGATAAAATGATTGCCGATAGACAACTAATCATAAAAGAGGTTCGGGGCATTGAAAATTTCACCGCTGTTAAGGGGGGCAAGATTGTTACGTGCAACCATTTCAGCGTTGGTGATAACTATGCGGTGTGGGTGGCACTCCGTGATTATATGGACGGCAAAATGCTTTATAAGGTGATTCGTGAAGGCAACTATACGAATCCGCCCAAGCCCTTCGGGCTTTTTATGAGGCACTGTAACACCCTTCCGTTATCAAGCCAAAAAGCAACGATGGTAAAGTTTATGAAGGCGTTTGCCGAACTGCTACGGCGTGGCGAAACAATACTTATCTATCCCGAGCAAGGTATGTGGTGGAACTACCGAAAACCTCGGCCAATGCAGGACGGCGCGTTTTCTCTTGCCGTTCGCAACAAAGCTCCTATTGTGCCGATTTTTATTACCATGGAAGATAGCGATGTTTTGGATGGCGATGGTTTTTTTGTCCAGGAATATACAATGCACATTCTTCCTGCTATTTACCCTGATGAAACTCTTTCTCACGGGGATGCAAAGCGAGATATGAAAAATAAAAATTACGAGGCTTGGGTTAAAACTTACGAAGATTTTTATGGTAAGCCCCTTAAGTATGGTGAAATATGAAATTATATCTTTCAGTAATCGGTATAGCAATGCTGATAATAGCTGCAACCAATATTGTTTTTAATACAGCCACTTGGTATAACATAATCATATTAGTCGCCCTATGTACGGCATTGCAATTTGCTCTTGATGGACTTATTGCAATCATTATTAACAAACTGCCGGAC
>JAZOQF010000034.1:0-2656 GCA_045655905.1 Acutalibacteraceae bacterium
CGTGAGGTCAGGTACCCCTTGCAGTATATCTTTGGCGAGTGGGAGTTTTACGGCAGACCTTACAAGGTGGGCGTTGGAGTGCTAATACCTAGGGCCGACAGTGAGACGGTTGTCGAGGCGGCTTTAGAGTGTTTAAAGGAAATCGACTCTCCCGCAGTTTTAGACCTGTGTGCAGGTAGTGGCTGCCTTGGAATTACTGTTGCCGCAGAAATTCCTGACGCAAAAGTTACATTAGTTGAAAAATATGAAGAGGCTTTTAGGTATCTTGAAGAAAATATAACCCTTAACGGTGTGAATGCAACGGCTTTAAAGGGAGACATCTTTAAGAAACCCGATTTTGAAAAGGAAAGTGTTGACCTTATAATTTGTAATCCACCATATATCCCAGAGAGCGAGATGAAATACACTTCGCCTGAGGTGAAATTTGAGCCCGAGACCGCTCTTTTAGCCGATGACGACGGTTTGGAATTTTATAAGGCTGTAATTAATAATTACACATCGGTACTTAAAAAAAGTGGAAAACTTTGTTTTGAGGTTGGTTTTAAACAGTCCTTAGCGGTGAGCGATTTGCTTAAAGCTAATGGATTCCAAAATATAAAGATTAAAAATGACTTAAACGGCATAGGTAGAGCCGTTATAGCTACAAAATAAAACGGAGGAAACTAAAATGGCAAAGGTTGAAAACAAAGCAGCTCCAAGAAAAATTGAAAACGAGGAAAAAATAAAAGCCCTTAAAACAGCGATGGACCAAATTGAGAAAAAATTTGGTAAAGGCGCCGTTATGCGTTTGGGCGAGAATGCTAATATGAATGTGGAGCATATAAAAACAGGCTCCTTGATGCTTGATATCGCTTTAGGTATCGGCGGAATTCCAAAGGGAAGAATTGTAGAAATTTACGGACCTGAATCTTCGGGTAAAACCACCGTTGCACTTCATTGTGCTGCTGAGGCTCAAAAGGCAGGCGGTACAGCAGCGTTTATCGACGTTGAGCACGCACTTGACCCTGTATACGCTGAGAAATTAGGTGTGGATATTGATGCGTTGTTAGTGTCCCAACCCGATTCGGGTGAACAAGCCCTTGAAATTGCCGAGGCTTTGGTACGCTCGGGCGCTATTGATTTGCTTGTTGTTGACTCGGTTGCGGCTTTGGTTACAAAGGCAGAGATTGACGGTGAAATGGGCGATAGCCATGTAGGTCAGTTGGCACGACTAATGTCACAGGCAATGAGAAAGCTTGCAGGTGCATTGTCAAAAACAGGCTGTGCTGCTATCTTTATTAACCAGTTACGTGAGAAAATCGGTGTTATGTACGGCAACCCCGAAACCACACCCGGTGGTCGTGCACTCAAGTTCTACTCGAGCGTTCGAATTGATGTAAGAAAAGGCGAGCCTATTAAGGACGGCTCTGAGATTATTGGTAACGTTACCAAGGCCAAGATTGTTAAAAACAAGGTTGCTCCCCCATTCAAGACTGCAGAATTTGACATTCTTTACGGTCACGGAATTTGCCATACAGGCGAAATAATTGATGCGGGTGTTGAACTCGGTATTCTTAAAAAATCGGGCGCTTGGTTCTACTACGGCGAAACTCGTTTGGGTCAAGGCAGAGAAAATGCAAAACAGCTCTTCGAGGATAACCCTGAGTTAGCAGCAGAAATTGAGAACAAAATCATAGCTGCTATGAGCGATGGTGTCGGTGCCGACATTTCTGACGATAAGGAAATAGAAATTATGCCCGAGGAACCCATCAACCGCCCACGCAAGACTGTGGATATTGATATTGCAGTTGACGAAAGCTGATGAAAATCACCCAAATCAAACCCTCTAAACTTCATCTTAATTGTGTATGCTTTGAAGATGGAGAGAGTGTTTTAATAGACAAGGATGTTTGTGTGTCGCACAGCCTTATAGCTGACTGCGAGGTTGACACAGAGTTTTTAGAAAAACTTAGATTCGAGTCGGATTATGTGAGGGCAAAGTCAAGGGCGCTTTGGTATCTTGACAGAATGGATTACAGCGAAAAAGCGCTTTACAACAAATTAGTGGAAAAAGGCTTTTCGAAAAAGGCGTGTAGCAAAGTTTTAGCAAAACTCGTGGAGTTGGGATTGGTTGATGACCGCCGTTATGCCGAAAGACTTAGTGAAAAACTGCTTGAGAGTGGTCACAGCAAACGGGCGGCACTACAAAAAATGCTTTTAAAGGGTGTGCCTTATGATTTGGCAAAGGAACTTTTAAGCGATGTTGAAACCGACGAGGTGGCAAATATTTTGTCGCTGATTGAGAAAAAGTATGCCTCGAAACTTGAAGACGCGGACAATTTTGGGAAGGTTTACGCTGCCCTCGTAAGGCGCGGTTTTTCCTACGGCGATGTTAAAACAGCGCTTAAAAAATATACAGAAGATTTGGATTTTAGCGAGGAATAAGAATGTACAAGGTTGCAATGGTGTCGCTTGGTTGTCCTAAAAATCAGGTGGATGCCGAAAAAATGCTGGCTCTCTTGGTCGAGGGTGGTTTGGAACTCACCCCCGCAGAAGCCGAGGCAGACGCTATAATTATTAACACCTGTGGCTTTATCGAAGAAGCAAAGGCTGAGGCTATTGAAAATATACTCGAAGCCTCAAAATACAAGGCCGACGGTAACTGCAAGGCTTTAAT
>JAZOQF010000035.1:0-3710 GCA_045655905.1 Acutalibacteraceae bacterium
CACGCCTTATTTTGAAAAGCGTAATATTCACTTTTACGTGAACAAATGCGGTTTTAAGATTGATGAGTTTTGGTGTGAATACTTTAAGCCCAAACACGAAATGCCCGACGATGAAGACCATGACCCAAACGAAGGTCCTGACGAAATGTTCCATTTTGTAAAGGTGATGAAATAAAAAAGAACCTCTTTTGCTAATTGGGCGGCAAAGGAGGTTTTGTTTTATTAATATTGTTGCTTTCGATTCAAGCAGTTGAAAGTTGGCGCTTGTTTCTTTCCGCTCTTTGGTGTATAATTAACGCAAAACTATAATGGGGTGTTAAAAATGATTATTGATAACATTAAAAATTGCGAAAAATATTTTTCTGTACACAAAAATTTCGAAAAAGCTTTTGATTTTCTTAAAAAAGCGGTAAGCGAAAATTATGACCCTGGAAAATATGAAATAGATGGTATAGATGTCTATGCCAATGTATTGGAAAACACAACAAAAGACGAAGCCGACTGCAAATTCGAAGGTCACCAAAATTACATCGATATACAGTTTATTGTAAGCGGTCAAGAAGTTATGAAAGTTGCCGACATTTCTAAAATGACTGTAAATTCTGAATATAATGCAGTGAAAGATGTGCAATTTTACGCAAACTCTAATAAAGCATCAACTGCTATTGTTGAAAGTGGAGACTACGGCATTTTCTTCCCGAATGATATACACAAACCTGGAATCGCACTTGGCGGAAATAAGTCCCCGGTTAAAAAAATCGTGGTTAAAGTAAAGGTTTAATATTGATTTTAGGTTCGTTTTAATAAGCTGTCTTTTTTATTTGTCGGGAGGGTTAGCCCTCCCGATGTTTTTACTGTATAAATTAAAATGTCGGGAGGCAAAACGCCTCCCCGATAATCAGTCATTTTCGATTTTACATTGCGTGCCGTCGTGCTTAATTTCGTAGTTTTTCTTGTAAATCAAATCGCTTATAAACACAAACTCATACCCCTCGTCTTTGAGGCATTTAAGTATTTGCGGCAGGGCTTCGGGTGTGTGGTCAGCGTCGTTGTGGAAAAGGACGATTGAGCCGTTTTTAACCTTGTTTGTCACCCTTTGGCAAATCGTATCGGGTGTGGCGTTTTCCTTCCAGTCAAGGGAGTCCACATCCCACTGAATTGTATGCATTTTGAGATCGTTCATTGTCTCAATAAGTGCGTTGTCATAGTCGCCGTAGGGTGGGCGAAGCAGGGTGGGTGTAACGCCTGTTATTTTTTTGATTTTTTCATTACAGCTGATAATTTCGTCCTTCATTTGCTCACGGGAAAGCTGTGGCATGTGAGGATGTGTGTTGGAGTGGTTTTGAATTTGATGTCCGGCTTTATGTAGTGCCTCGACCGATTCGGGATATTTATCCACCCAAGCGCCAACAACGAAAAATGTGGCGGGAACATCATATTCCTTTAAAATTGAAATAAGCTCCTCGGTGTCGTCATTTCCCCAAGCAGCATCAAAAGAAATGGCAACCTGTTTTTTCTTGGTTTCAACACAGTAAATTGGTAGTAGTCGGTCTGAATTGGCAAATACACTCACAGAGCCAATGACCGCTATTGTTAATGCTAGAAAAAGGCAAATGGAAAACATTAACTGTTTTTTTGTTATTACTAAACATCTCATAAAAAAGCACCTCGGTATTTTATATGCTGAGGTGTTTGTACGATAGTATATAAAATTTCAATTGATAAATTTTATATTTCGGTTTATAATTGTGTCGGTGAATGTCGCCTATTTTTTTGATATTATGTATTAAAAAAGGAGGTGATGTTTTATGAGCTTATTAGTTGATATGATTACAGCAGGTATAAGAGGAATAAAATTCAATCCTCAATTTTATGAAGACATGAAATATAAAGTTTGGATTTGTGCTCTTTCACCTGCAACTTGTAAAACTTGCTTGATTTGCATGGTAAACTATATTTACCAGAAGATGCTCCGCCAAGATTTCCAAATTTGCACGAAAGATGTGCTTGCTCGGTTGAATGGTCTGAATCGGTCAAAAGAGGAACCGCTACATTTGAGGGTAATGATGGTATAGATGTTTTGCTTCATAATGGGGACTCTCTTCCAATACAATATCTTACCAAAAAGGAAGCGAAAAAACTTGGCTGGAAACCTATTTTAATGAATTTGCATCAAGTAACAAATAAAGGTGTTATTGGTGGAGATATTTATAAAAACAAGGATGGCAAATTGCCATCGTCTAACGGTAGAATATGGTACGAGGCTGATATAAATTATACGGGCGGTATGAGAAATAGTTCGAGAATTATTTACTCTAATGATGGATTAGTGTTTGTTACTTACGACCACTATTTTACGTTTAATCAAATATGTTAGGAGGATAATATGAAATCTATTGTTATTGATTTTTCAGAATGTAAATATCCATTGGATTTGCATAATGAGCTTAGTGAAAAATTAGAATTACCCGAGTGGTATGGGAATAATCTAGATGCTTTATGGGATATGCTTACAGGCTTTATAGAAACCCCCGTCACAATAACAGTAATCTTTAAACCCGAAACCAAATCGGCAGAAAACTTAAATGAAAGTGTTTTAAAAATAATTGAAACTTTCAAAGAGGCATCCGAAGAGGATGAAGAAATAAAATTTAATTGTGAATTATAATTTAAAAGCCTGTATAAACCGAATGGAATATACAGGCTTTACCATATATTATTTTGTACCTTTTTAGTGTTACCCCAAGCAGCATCAAAAGAAATGGCAACCTGTTTTTTCTTGGTTTCAACACAGTAAATTGGCAGCAGTCGGTCAGAATTGGCAAACACACTCACAGAGCCCAAGACCGCTATTGTTAATGCTATAAAAAGGCAAATGGAAAACATTAACTGTTTTTTTGTTATTACTAAGCATCTCATAAAAAAGCACCTCGGTACTATATATGCCGAGGTGCTCGTACTATATTATATTAAAATTATAATTTGACTATCTTGGCTTGTCTGCAAGGGGAGTGAACAACCTTTAAACGGCGGCGACGAACAAGCGCTAACAGTCTTTTTTCAAAGGCGATTAAACGGTCTTCGTGGAAGAAACACCAAAAGAGTGTTACAACCATTGCAATCTCAAAAATAGTGGTTAAAACTTGTGTGAACGTCATATTGATTCCTCCCGAACACTTGTTCGATATTTGAATTATATACCATAATTCGGTGTTTGTCAAGTGTTTTTTCTTTAATTTATATTTTGATTTTAACGCATGTGCTGTCCGATAAACAGTACAGTTAAATTTCCCTTGTAATTGTATTTAAAATATTGTATAATTATATTAATTATATTGGATTAGTGTATACTTTTGGAGTGATATGTAATGCTTAGCAGTTTGCTTGGCGGTCAGCTTGATTTTACAAGCGCCTTAATTTATATAATTTCGAGTTTGGTGGTAATCTTTTTAACATTACCGATTCACGAATATGCTCACGGTTTTGCGGCTGTAAAACTTGGTGACGATACACCCCGTTGGCAGGGCAGACTCACCCTTAACCCCTTTGCACACATTGATTATGTCGGAGCTTTGTTTATTATTCTTTTTGGTTTCGGTTGGGCAAAGCCTGTTCAGGTTAATCACTTTAATTTCAGACGTCCTAAAAGGGATATGGCACTAACTGCTTTAGCAGGACCGCTATCAAACATAATAGTGGCGTTTATATTT
>JAZOQF010000036.1:0-1926 GCA_045655905.1 Acutalibacteraceae bacterium
TATAATTCCGGCAAACAACATTGATATTACCGATACGCCTAAAATAAACCAACGATATGAACCTTTAGATTTAAGCATTAAAATCCTTCTTTAACTGTTTATTTGCGCCTCTACAAGACTTACCTTGCAATATTTTTCTCTAAGTACTGGTTTTTCGATTTTTCCGGTAGGATTTCGAGGAACCTTTTCAAAGAAAATTTTACGAGGACGCTTGTATCGAGGTAATGCTTCACAGAAAGCGTTTATCTCATCCTCTGTAGCAGTCATTCCCTCTTTTATTTCTATAATTGCAGCGGTAATCTCACCAAGTCTTGCGTCCGGCAAACCGATAACCGCAACGTCTTTAATTTTGTTATTTGTTCTAAGAAAATCTTCAATTTGAACGGGATAGATATTCTCTCCGCCCGAAATTACAACATCCTTTTTACGGTCAACAAGATAGATAAAACCGTCCTCATCGGTCTTAGCCATGTCTCCTGTATACAACCATCCATCTTTCAAGACATCGTTAGTTGCCTCTTCATTTTTGTAGTAACAGGTCATAACTCCGGGACCTTTAACAATAAGTTCACCTACCTCACCGTCGGGTACAGAATTGCCGTTTTCATCAACAATATCCACTTCCCAAAGGTAACCTGCTTTACCGATTGCTCCAACTTTATGTATGTTTTCAACACCTAAGTGAACACATCCGGGGCCGATTGACTCAGAAAGGCCATAGTTAGTATCATACTGGTGGTGTGGGAAAACTTCTTTCCAACGCTTAATAAGGCTGGGTGGAACCGGTTGTGCACCGATGTGCATTAGTCTCCAACCGTCTAGCACATAATCTTGAAGATTAACTCTTCCCGATTCAATAGCATCAAGCATATCCTGAGCCCACGGAACTAACAACCAAACAATGGTGCATTTTTCTTCAGTTGCGGCACGTAATATCCATTCAGGCTTAACCCCTCTTAAAAGTACTGCCTTACCACCTGAAATCAATGAGCCAAACCAGTGCATTTTAGCTCCCGTATGATAAAGTGGAGGTATACAAAGGAAGACGTCATCCTTGGTTTGTCCGTGATGCTTTTGCTCAGTTTTACAGGATGAAATTAAAGACTGATGCTTGTGCAAAATAGCCTTTGGAAATCCTGTTGTTCCCGATGAAAAGTAAATTGCCGCATCATCATTCTCGTCCAAAGCTACCGGTGACGGATTTGACGAACAAAAACTGCAAAGACGCATACAGTCCTCGGTGTAATCGGGTCCGTTTTTGCCAACATAGAAGAATGTTTTTACATTTGACAGCTCGTTATGTATAGGCTCCATACGAGAAACAAATTCAGGACCGAAAATCAAAAGCTCAACATCGGCCAACTCTAAACAATACTTTATTTCGTCGCTTGAATATCTGAAATTCATAGGAACGGCAATGCATCCCGCCTTTAAAATTCCAAAATAAATTGGCAACCACTCAAGACAGTTCATTAAAAGAATTGCAATTTTAGTTCCTTTTTTAATTCCTCGGCTTAGCAGCAAATTAGCAAAACGGTTTGCTTTTCTGTCAAACTCAAGCCAAGATATTTCTCTTCTGTAAGGTGCGTCAGGTGTAGAACTTTCAATAAGGTTAAACTCTCGCCAAGTGATAGCCTTGTCCCTTTCTTCTGACGGATTAATTTCAACTAAAGCGGTTTCTTCCCCGTATAATCGGGCATTTTTCTCTAAAAGTTCTGTTATAACCATTTTAAACTCCTAAAAATTTATTACTTTAACAGTTTAACACTTTTAAGCGCTAAAGTCAATAGTTTTTTAAAAAGCCGTCTTAATTCTTAAGACAGCCTTGATTTAATCCTCAATTATGCCATTTTCCCTCATTGTTTTTATGAACACATTAGCATTATTGGTCGCCATTAGTATCGGCATATTAAAGGCATCTGCCAA
>JAZOQF010000037.1:0-11529 GCA_045655905.1 Acutalibacteraceae bacterium
CTTGATTTTGTTAATTCTTTATTGTATAATGCATTAGTCAACTGAATTTGCCGGTGTGATGGAATTGGCAGACGTAGTGGACTCAAAATCCACCGGTAGCGATACCGTGCCGGTTCGAGTCCGGCCACCGGCACCAGTTAAAAGCCTCGACACGCAATTTGCGTAGTTGAGGCCATTTTTTATATTATAGCCTGCACATTTTTTTGCATGTGTAGGCTTTTCTTTTTGTAGCTTTAGCAGAAATTAATTTGGTCTTTCCTATCGATATTAAGATATTTCCCTCACCTTTTGTTAAAAATTTAACAATATACTATTATTTATATTTGTAAAGTAAATTTTTCTTGTAATTCACCACAATATATAGTATAATTTACAAGAAAATATGCAATATTTTATTTTTAAGGAGTAATTTGTTATGAAATGTCCTTTTTGCGGTTTTGAAGAAAGTAAAGTTATCGATTCCAGACCTACTGATGAAGGTCAACGTATCAGACGTAGACGTGAGTGCCTTGAATGTTCAAAACGCTTTACAACCTATGAAATTATCGAGAGTTTACCGATAATTGTAATTAAAAAGGATAAGTCACGTGAAACCTTTAATCGTGATAAGTTAATGACAGGTATTCTTCGTGCTTGTGAGAAACGACCTGTTTCTGTCGACACAATGGATAATATTATCGATGAGATTGAAGTTATCATCCAAAATTCCCTTGACCGTGAGGTAAGCTCCGAAAAAATCGGCGAGCTTGTTATGGAAAAACTTAAAAAGGTTGACGAAGTAGCGTACGTTAGATTTGCAAGTGTTTATCGTCAATTCAAGGATATCAATACATTTATGAGCGAGCTTACAAAACTGCTTAAAAATAACTAATTAGGAGTAATTATGAGCAACATTGATATGGCAGAACTTTTGCTGCCTGATATTAAAAACACACCTGAATATTATGAGAACCTCTACCCTGCTCGTGCGCTTCTTGATGGTGCGAGAGTTACAAGAATAGCCCCTAGTCCTACAGGATATTTACATCTGGGCACACTTTTTGCGGCTCTTGTAAATCGCATAACCGCAACCTCTACCGGTGGAGTATTTTATACAAGAATTGAAGACACCGATAAAAAACGTGAGGTTTCCGGTGGTATTGAAGATATTATCGATGGACTCACTCGTTTTGGAATCTCAATTGACGAAGGTTTTATTTCAGGTAATGAACAAAAAGGAAATTACGGTCCGTATCAACAAAGTTTTCGTGAAGAAATTTACAAAACCTATGTTAAGGAACTAATAAAACAAGGATTTGCTTACCCTTGCTTTTGTACTGCTGAGGAGTTAGCAGAAGTCAGAGAAATTCAAGAATCTAAAAAAATCCGTACAGGTTACCATGGTGAATGGGCAAAACACAGAAATATCACCTTTGGCGAAGCTAAGGAGTTAATCGAACAAGGTAAACCTTATGTTATTCGTCTTAAATCTCCCGGAAATGAAGAAAACAAAATCATTTTCGAAGATGCTGTAAAGGGTAAAATTGAAATGCCCGAAAATGATGAGGATTTCGTACTGTTGAAATCGGATGGCATTCCTACTTATCATTTTGCACATGCCGTTGACGACCATTTAATGCGCACTACACATGTTTTGCGTGGCGATGAATGGATTTCTTCTGTGCCAAAGCATATTCAGTTGTTTAAGATTTTAGGCTTCAAACCGCCTAAATTCGGTCATATTTCCCCTATTATGAAACTAGATAACGGTGCAAAAAGAAAGATTTCCAAGCGTAAAGACCCTGAGGCTGCCGTTCATTTCTTTGCTGAGCAAGGATATATGAGCGAATCGGTTATTAACTATCTCATGACTATTGCTTCGTCTGATTTTGAGGATTGGCGTAGAGCAAATCCTGATGCATCGTATAAAGATTTTAAATTTAATCTTAAAAAGATGAGCGTTTCCGGTGCATTGTTCGATGAAAATAAATTAACAGACGTTAGTAAAACAATGGTTTCTAAGCTTTCAAGCACTGAGGTATTTGATAAATTAACAGCTTGGGCAGAAGAATTTGATAATGATTTTTATAAAATTCTCGTTTTTGATGAAAATTACACAAAATCTGTTTTAGCTATTGACCGTGATGTTCCTAAACCTCGCAAAGACATTGCAAAATGGAACGAAGTTAAAGAATATTTTTCATACATGTTCGGTGGCCTTTATCAACCTGATAGCACCTTACCTGAAAACATATCAAGTGAAGACGCAAAGGCGTTTTTAAATGCTTACAAATCGGTTTACTCCCCTGTTGATGACCGTCAGGAATGGTTCCAAAAGATTAAGGATATTGCACCTCAGATTGGCTTTGCAGCAGAAACCAAGGAATTTAAGGCTAATCCAGGTAATTTCAAAGGTAATGCCGGAGATTTAAGTGGTGTTCTTAGAATTGCAATTACCGGCAGAAGAAATACACCTGACCTTTGCAGTATAATGCAGGTTTTAGGAAAAACAGAATGTATCAAACGAATAGATTATATGCTTAACAGCATTTAGAAAGGCAAATTTATGGAAGAAAATATCAAATTAGAAGAAAACACATCCCCTTCCAATTTTATACACGATTTTATAGATGAGGATTTAAAAGAAGGCGTTTACAGTAAGGTACAAACACGTTTCCCACCCGAACCAAATGGTTATCTTCATATTGGTCACGCAAAGGCTATTTGCATCGATTTTGCAACAGCCGAAAAATATAACGGAAAATGTAACCTTCGCCTTGATGATACTAACCCAACAAAAGAAGATGTTGAGTATGTTGATGCCATTAAAGAGGATATTAAATGGCTTGGTTTTGACTGGGATAATGTATACTTCGCATCGGATTATTTTGATTATATTTACGAATGCGCTTTAAAGTTGATTGATTTGGGTTTGGCTTATGTTGATGAATCTACTCCTGATGAAATCAGAGAGATGCGTGGAACGTTAACTGAGCCCGGTATCAATAGTCCTTACAGAGATCGTCCTATCGAAGAAACTAAGGACTTATTCCGTAGAATGACTGAGGGTGAATTTGAAAACGGCGCAATGGTACTGAGAGCTAAAATTGATATGGCTTCTTCAAATATCAATATGCGCGACCCAATAATATATCGTATTATGCATGCTACACATCATCGTACAGGTGATAAATGGTGTGTATACCCGATGTATGACTTTGCTCATCCTTTAAGTGATGCCAAAGAAGGTGTCACCCACTCGCTTTGTTCTTTGGAATTTGAAAACCATCGTCCGCTTTATAATTGGTTTTTAGAGGTTTTAGGTGTTCCTGAGGCTCCTCGACAAATTGAATTTGCGAGAATGAATGTTAACTACACCTTAACAAGTAAAAGAAAATGCTTGAAACTTGTTAATGACGGTTTGGTTTCAGGTTGGGATGACCCGAGAATGGCAACAATTTGCGGAATGCGTCGCCGTGGATTCCCTTCTGAGGCAGTTAGAACATTTGTTGATAAGATTGGTGTTTCAAAGGCTTATAGCGTTATAGATTACGCTTTACTTGAATCGTGTGTTAGAGATTATCTTAATGAAAACGCTGACAGAGCAATGGCAGTTCTTCGTCCTTTGAAAGTAATTATTGATAATTATCCCGATAATAAAACCGAGGAAATATCGGTTGATATTAACCCTGCAAAACCCGAACTTGGCAAAAGAAGTGTTACATTCTCTAAAGAAATTTATATCGAAGAGGATGACTTTATGCTTGACCCTCCCGGCAAGTATTTTAGACTTTGTCCTGCCAAAGAGGTTCGTTTAAAGGGTGCATATTATATCAAATATGCTTCTCATGAAACCGACGAAAACGGTAATATTACTGCTGTTCACTGTACCTATGACCCTGAAAGCTTTGGTGGTGAAACACCTGACGGCAGAAAGGTTAAGGGCACACTTCATTGGGTAAGTGCAAATCATTCGGCTGACATCGAAATTCGCTTGTATGATAGATTGTTTAATGTTCCGAATCCAAGTGATGAAGAAGGCGTTTCTTCCTTTGCTGATAATTTGAATCCTGATTCGTTAGTTGTTTTAAATGATGCTAAAATTGATGCATCTTTAGTAGATTCTAAGGTTGGCAGCACATTCCAGTTTATGCGTCAAGGTTATTTTACAGTTGATAAGGATTCTACCAAAGAAAAATTAGTCTTTAACCGCACGGTTGCTCTTAAAGATTCATTTGTTAAGAAGGCATAATTATGACTGTTAAGGATATTTTTAATTTTCTTAATTCCTGTTATCCTGTCAACGAAGCGATGGATTTTGACAATGTTGGCATTTTAATCGGTGACCCTGACTCTAATGTTAAAAAAGCTTTGGTTGTTCTTGATTGCACATTGGAAGCAGTTAAAAAAGCCATTGATAGTGACTGTCAGCTCATTATTACACATCACCCTGTAATTTTCGGCTCATTAAAAAGTATTTTAAAAGGCTCTGTGCAGTATGAAATTATTAAGAATGATTTATCAGTAATTTCTATGCACACAAATCTCGATTTAGGGATTGACGGAGTAAACGACACGTTGTGCAGAGTCTTGAACATTCAAAACGCCTCTTCCCTGCCCGTTTCTGACGGTTTTATCATTAAAAGAGGTCAATTACCTTCCTTGAGTGCCGGTGAGCTTGCAAAGGGTATTAAGGAACGTTTGGGAGGCGGTGTGAAATATGTTGATGGTGGCCGCAAAATCACAAATGTGCTTGTCTGTGGTGGCAGCGGCGGAAATTATATTGAAGAGGCAATTTCCTGTGAATACGATGCCTTGATTACTGCCGATGTTAAACATCATCAATTCTTAATGGCTTACGATAATAACATTTCTCTTTTTGATGCAGGTCATTACAGTACCGAAGATATTATTGTCGAGCCTTTAAAACAAAAACTCGTAGAAAGATTTACTGACTGTGAATTTACTACATTTCATCCCGAAAACATAAAGTTTGTATAATATATTTAAACCTAGAAAAAATATATTTCGGGTGAATTAAATGGTTATTCTTTTTTCTGATAGAAAAAGCAAATTGGAAAAAGAAATAATTGAAATTTTAACCGCCTATGGCGCTGAATTTATCTCAGATAAATTTATCAGTGCTTTAGGCGGTTTTTTTACTGTTGCTGTCTGTTATAAGAAAAGCAATGTAAATATAAATAATGGCATTGCGGTTATACTTGAAGATAGTGACAGGTATGCTAATCAAGAATTATCGAATAATATAATTGGTATATGTGAAGATACTAACGAAAATGCTTTAAAACTCTTTAAAACAAACGGCTTGCCCGTTATAACCTGCGG
Organism: Acutalibacteraceae bacterium; assembly: GCA_045655905.1. GTDB lineage: Bacteria > Bacillota > Clostridia > Oscillospirales > Acutalibacteraceae > UBA737. The sequence continues at coordinate 5,326 of JAZOQF010000037.1, forward strand.
TAATAATCCAAAAAACACTCTGACGATTTCAAGTGTCGAAAATAATAATTATTTAGTCACCTTACAAAGAGAAGTAATTGATATAAATGGTAATGTTATATATCCACAGGACTATAAAATGAATTTACACAAGAAATTCACACATGAATCCGTTATGCTATCTTGTGGAGTTTTATGCTTGTTAGGCATAAAATAGAATACATGGTTTTTGAATTAAATTATGAATTTTGGGAAAAATAGCCTTGAGGTGAAGTTTATGGAGAAAGGCAATAGACGGATTATGATTATAACAGTTTTAGTGGTTTCGATTGCAGTTTCGCTGATTTTGGTAACTTTGGGGTATGCCTTAGGAGAAAAAAACATTACAAGTCGGCACTGGGTTTTGCAGTCTTACGGGAATAATGTGGCGTTATATAATGGTGATGATGTAATTGAGGTTTACGGTTCAATAATGTTAGACACATTACCTGAAGATGATAAAAGGCAGTTGGATAACGGGATTTCATTTTTAACAAAAGAGGAAGCCAGAACAGCGATTGAAGATTTTGACGGATAAAAAAAGACTACCATTTTTGGTAGTCTTTTAAATTATTTTACTAATGTATTAAATAGTTTTTTGGAAGCAGGTAATTTAACTGCAAAATTTTTGTAAGATTGTAAGAAGTGATTGTTATCTGCCAACATAAGTTCTATTGAATCTGTACATTTTTCGTCGTTATAAGATGCAGCAGACAAAACAGCAACCATAATACTTATAGTGTCCTTGTCACCTTTTACATAAGCATCTTCAAATACATCATAGAGTTTCTTGATTTGCTTTTTAGTGCCAGTTGTGAAAAGATTTTTAAGTTGAGGAACTAACTTTTCGCCAAAGAAATTTATATAAAGAAAATTGCCGTATGTTGCAATATGTTCTTTGTAATCGTCTTTTAAAACCGGGAAAACATCAAGCATTTTTTTGGTGAAGCCTGTAACAGTCATCGCACCGTCCTTGTTGGCTGATGGAAGTTCAACAGAAACATTTTTACGAACTGTCTTAATGCCCAATTCTTTTCTAAGTGATACTGTAAAATCAATGCCTACGCTTGTTGCGTCTTTTGCATTTTGGCTATCATCGAACAACCAAGTATTTATAGCGGTCATTTCACCAAAATTACCTTCATCATCTTTTGATGCAATGAGCAAAGAATAAGTTTGCTTTGTTTCATCATAGACAACTGCAATTTTTTTATTATCGTTTATAAAACTATCTTCAACTGATTTGAATCCATTTTCGTCTAAAAATGGTTGCATCTCTGCGATTACATTGTCATAATATCTGTTATCCACTTAAATTCACATCCAAAATCAATAATTTGTTTTATTATAACATATTTTTATTTCTTTGTCACCTAAAATTTTATTGCAACTGAAAAAATTTTAAAGTATAATAACAAATAGATAATCTAAAGGAGCGTATTATGAATTTAGCCGATATAAATACCCTGAAATCTTTGCTGACAAAAGAGGGATTTTCCTTTAAAAAGAGTTTGGGTCAAAATTTTCTTATCGACCCAACCGTTTGTCCGAGTATGGCAGAAATGGGTTGTAATCCTAATGGTGGTGTTTTAGAAATAGGTCCGGGTGTCGGTGTTTTGACCCGTGAGCTGTCACATAATGCTAAAAAGGTTGTAGCTATCGAGCTTGATGAAAGACTTAAAAAAATATTGCCCAAAACTTTAGGAGATTTGGACAATGTTGAAGTTATATTTGGCGATGCAATGAAACTCGACCTTAAAAAAATAATTGAAGAACATTTTGACGATTGTGAAGACGTTAGCGTTTGCGCTAACCTCCCCTACTACATAACTTCCCCTATTATTATGATGCTGCTTGAGAGCCGTTTGCCAATTAAAAGCATAACTGTTATGGTTCAAAAAGAAGCAGCAGAGCGTCTTTGCGCAAAGGTTGGAACTCGAAATGCAGGCGCAGTTACAGTCGCAGTTTCTTATTATGCCGAAACCGAAATCTTATTTGATGTTGACCGTAGTTCTTTTATGCCACCACCTAATGTTGACTCTGCTGTAATAAAATTAAACATATTATCAGAGCCACCAATAAAAGTCAAAGATGAAAAGAAATTTTTCGCTCTTGTTAAGGCTGGATTTGCCCAAAGAAGAAAAACTTTGCTTAACACAGTTAGCAACAGCCTTAATATACCAAAAAACGACCTTAGAGAGGCTTTGCAGCATCTCGGAATAAAAGAAACCGTCCGTGGCGAAGAACTCACTATGGAGCAATTTGGAGCGTTGTCTGAACTGATTTAGATATATTTCTTTGAGTTTTTATTGACTCCGATTATTCCACCTGTAATACCGGATAATAAAATTATTACCAAATGAAACACCGTGTTAATGGTGATTCCCCCATCGTTAATTATCATTCCAATTAAGGTTATGAACAAAAATGTGATTCCGCCAAGTGCTAATCCGGTTAGATACCCTTTATTACCTTTTCTTTTTGCGAGGTATAATGCTCCTACGAGCGCACTTAAGCCTGCAGATATGCTACCGAATACGGGCGAATATTTATAATCTATTTCGGCCACATTCATAATAATTGAAAAAATCGAAACTGATATTAATATAATTATTGTTTGTAAAACAGCAACAGTTATATATAATGTCAGTTTTTTTCTATCTATTTTCATAAAAAATCCCTCCCACATACTTAATCGTATGCGAGAGGGATTTAATGTTATTCTAATTATTTAGCAGGAGCGTCGTCGTGAACTGTAAGATTGCTCTGCAAAGCCCAACGAGAAAATGTGATTTTGCTATGGTCACTAAGTGACTCGATAACAAAAGTATCTTCTTTAAGAGAAATTACTCTTCCGTGGATACCACCGATGGTAACAACCTCGTCACCAACCTGTAGGTTTTCACGCATTTTCTTTTCTTCTTTTTGTTTTTTGCGCTGAGGACGAATCATAAAGAACCACATAGCTCCAAAAATGATTACCAAATAAATAATTAAAAATAAGCCTGAACCGGATTGTCCTTCCATTGAAATAACCTCCAAAAATTTATACTCTGTATTATACAGTAATTTAGTTTAAAAATCAAGTATCATTAAGTATTAAATTTATTTGAAGGAAATAAATCAATAACTTAAAACAATTAGATTATTCGAAAATGATCTCATCAAGCGAGTCACCCTTCATTGCAAAGAATGAACTGTAAGATGAAGTCACATTGCCACTTGCGTTTTTTCAGGTAGTACCACTGAATTTAATGTTCTCTAACACATAATTTGATGAGAAGGCATAAGAACCTACTTCGAAAATTTCGGTGGTTTGGCATGTTAATGAACAGTTATTAAATATAATATCTTTTGGAAGTGGTCCTTCACGGTCGCCATTATCTAAGCCAATCCAGAATCTCTTAACTGTGAAATTACAATCATCAAACGTAGCATTACCTCTTGCACGGAATGTACCATCAAAGGTGCAGTTCTCAAATGTAGAAGTACCTATAGCGTCTTCAATCCAAACATATACATTTTCAAGTGTTAAATCTGTTGGAATTGAAGATGTAAGTCTGATAGTAGCAGACTTGTCATCCTGTTCAATAACACGCTTGATAGTATCTCTGTAGATGATTTCGCCAGTCACATGATCAACAATTACCAAGGTATTACCTGCATAAGGTTTGCTGAAACCGTTTTTGCTTTCGCCGATTTCAATTTCTCTCGAAGAATTAATCTTGTTAAGTGCAAGGGTTGAAGCGGAAATATTAAATACGTCATCGTAGTTATATTTAGCTTCACAATCCTTCCAAGAATAGTTAGCGCCTGTGCTGTTGAGAACATGGTAGAAGTCACCCCATGAAGTGAAGTTAAGTTTATCATCACTTGGAACAACGTCAACATTATCGAAGGTGAAATTACCGGTATTTCCTTGTAAAGACATACCGTGACGGCTTGCAGAGAATACTTTACAGTCTTTCATTGTGAAGTTGTTAACTCCGTGAATGGTAAATCCTCTTTCAATCAAGTTGCCCGAATAAGGCATTGGTAAAATGAAATCACTAATTGAAGAGAAGAAAGATTCTCCCAAATTATCCATAGTAGGTTGATGGTTTTTGTCTAATGTAATTTCAATTTCACCGGTAGCTTTATTTACAAGCTTAAATGATGTGAATTGCATATGGTAACGGCTGTTTTCTTTGTTTAGAACACCAAAGTAAGCATTACCGTTTGCCTCATAAGTTTCACCTTCAGCAAGGTGAATATCAAGGTTTTTATCTACTAAAGTTCCTTTGAGAATATTTTTAGTACCATTAATGAGAGCTGATAACCAACCATCTCTATATGAAACATTAGTTACTGCGAATGCTGCTTTGTATTCAGCGTAATCGAAGTTAATGTTTTCGAATGCTATGTCTTCAGAGTTTTGAATGTTAGCATAGTAGTTCTTGAAGTAATCACTAGTACCGCCAAGTGAAATAAGAGTTGTGTTACCATTGTCATCGGTTTTACCTCTGATAGTAAGACCCTTATCGCCGTAGAATTCAAATACAGATTGATTAAGCTTTTTACCGCCGGTTAATTGACCGTACTTGCCATTATCAACAAATCTGTAGGTTTTAGCCTCAAATTCTAACACACTGCCGGGAGCAGATTTACGTAATTCTTGAAGTGCGTCGTAAATTGCAACACCATCATCGGTCACACCGTCACCAACAGCACCAAAGTCTTCAACGTTTAAGGTTACGGGTTTGTAATCTGCATACTCAGGAACTTCATAATCAAGACCTAAAAGTTCTTTTCTTAGGTTGGTATATGCGTTTTTGCTGCTATATTTATCAATAGCCTTAATGCCTAAAGCGCCAACGTCAGACAATTCAGCATAGCGATTGTTTTTAGCTGCAATAAATGCATCAAGAACGTTTGTTGAGTTATCGCCGTTGATATCACCTGTTTTGTAAAGGTAAATGTCTTTTGTTACAGTACCCTTGTTAACAGTTGAAGTTACAACATAATGACCGGCTTTTGTGATAGTATCGCCTTTTGCGTAAGTTTCTGCAGTATTATCTGCATTTACAACCTTTTCATCAATTACGGTATATGCTTTGTTTGACAAGTTGTGTTCAACATCTTTACTTTCAGAATATGTTAAAACAACAGTGTAAACCTGAGGAGTGCTGCCTGCATGACGTAGACGGAAATATGCACCATCAGTTAAATCAGCATCAGCAATGGTATGAGATGATGTTTTTGTGAAATCGTAGTTATTCAACGGTGAAACACGAGAAACATCAAGAGTACCTGTGGTTTTGTTAGTCTTGAAGTAAAGGTTGATACCGTCAACATTTGGAGTGTTAGCGTAGTTTGGAATATAGGATGAAGAGCCTGCGCCGGTAGCGTTAGCACCCTTATTTACAGCCATACGATCGCCTGCCATACCAAACGAGAAGGAAATTATACGGGGATCGGTTTGATATTGGTTTTCATCAACAGGATCACTAAGCAACTCGTCGGGTTTTGAGGTTAACTGCATGCTAAAGTTTGTTGCAGCATAATCGGCAGACTTGTTATCACCTAAGTAAACCTTTGCGAAACCACCGTCAATCAAAGTAGCGATTTTTTCATCTAACTGAATGTTAGAACCTGCGCCGTTAAGCTTGAAGGTAAACTCATCTGTTACAACACTATTTTCAACATTATGGCTTGAAGAAATTAGATAACTTTCATCATCAGAGAAAGAGTATCTTCCCTTTTCAGGAACTACAATTTTAATATAGTCAATAATGTTATCCTTAATATCAGGAGATTCTAATGTTACAGTATAAGTTTGGTCAACATAACTGCGTAGACGGAAATAAACGCCATCATCACCTTTGATTTGAGATAATGTGCTTGAAGAAACTTTGTCAGCCATATCAGCATTGCCATCATATTTTGGTGAAACAGTGCCATTATCGTTTTTATGGAAATCTATATGAATACCTTTTTGAGCGATAATAGCATCAAAGTTATCTGAATATTTTGCATTGACAACAGCACCCAAACCAAATCCCGCGTATGAAGTTGCACCATAGAAACGCCATGAAAGGCCATTTGTTTCATTTGCAGGATTAATGTCGAGCGACATAACGTTCTTCGATGTTAATTGCATATTGAAGTTAAGGTAGTTGCTATCTTTATAAACAGCTGCAGAGTTAT